>DASSTO010000012.1:0-13337 GCA_035707865.1 Longimicrobiaceae bacterium
GCGCGGATCCAGGAGTTCGTGGACACGGAGGTCGTCCACGACCCGGCGCTGCGCATCGAGCTGGACAAGAGCCAGGCGAGCCCGCTGGCGCGCAACTACACCATCGCGCTGGTCGACCGCGACGACCGGCTGAAGACGGAGATCGCCATCAACGTCGACGAGATCCGGGTCTTCCTCAACCTGGACACCTCGAACCTGCTCAGCGGGGCGACGATCGACTGGGTGGAGGAGGACGGGCAGGGCGGCTTCCGGGTCCACGACCCGCGCGCGCGGCCCCCGGCGCCCAGGCGCGAGCCGAGCGAGCTGGCGCTCTCCGGGCCGATGGCCGAGCGCGTGCAGATGGTGGTCGACGAGGTGATCAACCCGGCGATCGCCGCGCACGGCGGCTACGTCGAGCTGGTCGACGTGAGCGACGACACGCTCTACCTGCGCATGGGCGGCGGCTGCCAGGGCTGCGCCGCCTCCGCCGCGACGCTCCGCCAGGGGATCGAACGGATGGTGCGCGAGGAGGTCCCTGAGATCGAGCACATCGTCGACGTCACCGACCACGCCTCGGGAGTCAATCCGTACTACTGAGCTGCTGGCTGCTATCGTTTCACGATCCCGCCAGTACCTCGCGCACCGCCGAGGAGAGCGAGTCGGGAGTGAAGGGCTTGTCGAGGAAGGCCGTCCCCGGCTCGAAGCCGTAGTGCTCCAGGGCGGCCGCGGTGTAGCCGGACATGAAGAGCACCCGCAGGTCCGCCCGGCGGCGCAGGAGCTGCTCGGCGAGGACGCGGCCGTTCATCCCGGGCATCACCACGTCGGTGAGCAGGAGGTCCACCCGGCCGCCGAGCGTCTCGAAACGCTCGATCGCCTCCGCCCCGTTCTCGGCCTCGACGACGGAGTAGCCCTGGCGCGAGAGGATGTAGCGCGTCAGCGCCCGGATCGTCGACTCGTCCTCCACCAGCAGGATCGTCTGCGACGCCGCCGGAGCTCGGGAGGGGTCCACGCGCGCGGCCGGCTCCGGAGCCGGCCGCTCCTCCGTACACACCGGCAGGTAGACGTCGAAGGTGCTGCCCTCCCCCTCCCTGCTCTCCGCCCAGATGTAGCCGCCGCTCTGCTTCACGATCCCGTACACCGTCGCGAGCCCCAGCCCCTTTCCCTGCCCCTCTTCCTTGGTGGTGAAGAAGGGTTCGAAGATGCGCCCGAGCGTCTCCGCATCCATGCCCAGTCCGGAGTCGCGGACCCGGAGGCGAACGTAGCTGCCGGCGTCCACGGAGTGCGAGTGGCGGCGAGCGTCCCCTTCGGTCAGCTCGGCCGGCGCGGTCTCGATGGTCAGACGGCCGCCGCCGGGCATGGCGTCGCGCGCGTTCAGCGTCAGGTCGCTGAGCACCTGCTTCACCTGGTCGGGATCGGCGTGGATCTCCGGGAGGTCGGGGTGGAGGCGGGTCGACAGCTCGATCTTCTCGCCCAGCAGGTGCCGGAGCGCGCCGTGCGCCTCGGCGACCACGTCGTTCAGGTCGATGCGCCGCATCTGCAGCACCTGCTGGCGGGTGAACGCCAGGAGCTGCTGCGTGAGCGCGGTCGCCCGGGCCGCCGCCTTCTCGATCTCCGCCACGTAGGAGGCCGCGCTGGAGTCGGGCGCGATCTCGCGCTGCAGCAGCTGGGCGAAGCTGCCCACGATGGTGAGCGCGTTGCGGAAGTCGTGCGCGATGCCGCCGGCCAGCCCGCCGACCGCCTCCAGGCGCTGGGCGAGGATGAGCTGCCGCTGGCTCTCCCGCAGCGCCTCCTCCGCGCGCTTGCGCTGCGTGACGTCCTCGACGAGCAGGAGGCCGCAGAAGGGCCGTCCCTGCTGGTCCCGAACCATCGAGACGTGGACCCGGCCCCAGCGCAGCCGCCCGCCCCCGGCGCGGAAGCGCAGCTCCGCGGCGCGGTGGCCCTTCCCGCCGCCCTGCAGCCAGGTGAAGAGGGCGCGCGCGGCCGGCACGTCCTCCGGGTCGACGAAGTCCGAGATCGGCCGGTAGTGCAGCTCCGCCTCGGTACCGCCGAGGAACTCGCGCAGCCGCACGTTCACGCGGATGAGCCAGCCGTCCATCCCCACCATGCCCGCGCCGAGCGCGCCGTTGTCGAAGAGGGCACGGAACTTGGCCTCGTTGCGCTGCAGGGCGGCGTCGGTGCGCTCGCGCGCGGCGCGCTCGGCGTCCAGGCGGCCGTGGAGCGCCGCCGCCTCGGCCACCGACTCGAGGAGCGCGACTTCCTCGGCGGACCAGGCTCGCGGCTCGTGGTCGAGCACCAGGAGCACTCCCCGGCACTCCCGCTGCGGTTCGCGCACGGGCACGGCCGCGAGCGCCCCGACGCCCGCCGCCTGCGGGAGGAGAACCGGCGCATCCGACGCCTGCACCTGTGCGCACCAGCCGCCCGGCTCCAGCAGCCGCAGCCGCTCGACCTCTTCGGGGGTCGTCCCGAAGGCGCCCCGCAGCACGAGCTCCGATTCGTCGCACGCACAGAGCACCGCCGCGGGCGCTCCGAGCGCCGCGGCCGCGAGCGCCGGCCAGCGGTCGACGGGCCGATCACGGTCCAGGGTCGCCGTCGTGAGATCGTGCGTCATGTGCCCCCGCATGCTTCTGGGTCCTCGCGCGGCCGCCCGCACCGCCCGCCTAGCCCCGGAAGATAAAGTACACCGCGCCCGAGATGCAGAGCCCCGCCCACAGGTAGTTGAGGCTGATCGTCTGCCGCATCACCAGGATCGCAAAGGGGACGAAGACCGACAGGCTCACCACCTCCTGGATGATCTTCAGCTGGGGGAGCGTGAGCCGAGTGTAGCCGATCCGGTTCGCCGGTACCTGCAGCATGTACTCGAAGAAAGCGATGCCCCAGCTGACGAGCACGGCCACGTACCACGGCCGGTTCTCCAGCTCCTTCAGGTGTCCGTACCAGGCGATGGTCATGAAGGTGTTGGACAGCACCAGCAGCCCGACGGTGCGGACGATCACGGTCATCGAAGTGCGGCGGTTGCGGGGGAGCGGGCGAGAGGAGAAAACGCGAGCGGGACCGCGTGCCTCGCCACGGGGAGGCACGCGGTCCCGATCCGGCGACGGCTCGTCCCCCGCGCCGGGCGGGGGGCAGCCCTCAGGCCGCGGCGCCGTGGGCGCCCTCCCCCCGGGCGCGGCGCAGATAGCGCGCGGCGAGCCTGTCCGCCGCGGTGCCGGCCGGCAGGTCGACGGAGCGCACCTCGGAGAAGCGCAGGCGCTCGTCGTTGAAGCCGAGGAAGTCGCGAAGCGGGTCCGCGCCCAGGAGCATGCGCAGGGGCGTCACCCGGCCGTCCCAGGCGGTGAACGCCCGGGCGACCTCCTCGAGGTCGTGCGAGGGGCCGCCGGAGAAGCTCCGGACCCGGTCCCAGTCATCGGTGAAGCGAACGTGCAGGCGTGACCGGGTCACCGCCAGAAGCCCGAGGTTGATCCGTTCCTCGGAGAACCGGTCCGGAACGAAGCGGAGCACCCGGTAAACGCAGGAATACATCGTGACCGCAAGGGTTCGGGCGAGCGGAGCGAAGGACGAGGAATTCCGCGCCGAAATATCGCACGCCGCGAGCCGGAGAGGAATCCCCCGCCGCCGGATTGCCGCACCTGCACGGATCGCATAGACTTGGGGGCCCCGGCGCGGCCGGGCGCCGCACAGTTCCCCGACCCGTCCCGACCCGATGGAACGCAGACGTATCGACATCTCCCCGCCCACCGTGCCCGGATTCCGGCCGGTTCCCTTCACCGGCGTCATCTACGTGGTCGCCGAGGCGACGCGCCTCGGTTACAGCTACGGCAACCCCGAGTGGTGCAACCTGGGGCAGGGAATGCCCGAGACGGGTCCGCTCCCCGGCGCCCCGCCGCGCGTGCTGGACGTCTCCATCTCCCCGGCGGACCAGGAGTACGCGCCCGTGGCGGGCATCCCCGAGCTGCGGGCCGCCGTCGCGGAGCTGTACAACCAGCTCTACCGGCGCGGCAAGGCGTCGCAGTACACGGCGGACAACGTCTGCATCTGCGGCGGCGGCCGGCTCGGCCTCACGCGTACCGTGGCGGCGCTCGGTGAGATCAACCTCGGGCACTTCCTCCCCGACTACACGGCCTACGAGGAGCTGCTCGACATCTTCCGGCTCTTCACCGCCATCCCCATCCTCCTGGAGGGCGTGGACGGCTACCGCTTCAACGTGGGCCGGCTGGAGCGGGAGATCATGGGGCGCGGGCTCTCGGCGCTGCTCCTCTCCAACCCCGCCAACCCCACCGGCCACACCATCCGCGGCGTGGAGCTCGGGGCATGGGTGGACGCGGCCCGGCGCCTGGACTGCACCCTCCTCCTCGACGAGTTCTACTCGCACTACGTCTGGTCCTCCACGCCCGAGGAGGAGGGGATGGTCTCGGCCGCGCGCTACGTGGACGACGTCGACGAGGACCCGGTGGTGATACTCGACGGCCTCACCAAGAACTGGCGCTATCCCGGCTGGCGCACCACCTGGGTGCTCGGGCCGCGGTCCGTGATCGACGCCGTCACCAGCTCGGGCTCCTTCCTCGACGGTGGCGGCAGCCGCCCGCTGCAGCGCGCGGCCGTCCCGCTCCTCGAGCCGGCCCGGGTGCGCGCGGAGACCGCCGCCATCCGCGACGCCTTCCTGCGCAAGCGCCGCGTCCTCGTCGACGGGCTGCGCGAGGCGGGCCTGCGGCTGGACATCGAGCCCGAGGGCACCTTCTACGTCTGGGCCGACCTCTCCGGCCTGCCCGAGCCGCTCTCCGACGGGATGGGCTTCTTCCGCGCCGCGCTGGAGGAGCAGGTGATCTGCGTCCCGGGCGAGTTCTTCGACATCAATCCGGGCAAGCGGCGCAACGGCCGCTCCTCGCGATTCCGCACCTACGCCCGCTTCTCCTTCGGGCCCGAGGAGGCGGTGGTGGAGGAGGGCGCGCGGCGCATCGCCGGGATGGTGCGCCGGGCGCGCTGAGCCCGTCCGCGCCGCCGACCGCTCCCCTCGCCGAACCGGAGACCGATTGGACCGCCAGCTGCTCCTCGTGGACTGCCCGGACGAGCCGGGCCTGATCTACCGCATCACGCGCGTGCTCTACGAGCACGACTGCAACATCGTCCGCAACCAGGAGTTCGTGGACGCGGAGACGGCGCGGTTCTTCATGCGCACCGAGTTCACCGGCGACCGCGCCGGGCGCGTATCCGACGAGCTGGCCGGGGTGCTGCCCGCGGGCAGCAACGTGCGCGTGGCGCCCACCGGCGGCCGCCGCATCGTCCTGCTCGCCACCCGCGAGCACCACTGCGTGGGTGAGCTCCTGCTGCGCAACAGCTTCGGCGAGCTCGGCGCCTCCATCCAGGCGGTCGTCGGCAACCACCCCACCCTCGCACCGCTCGCGGAGCGCTTCGGCGTGCCCTTCCACCACGTGAGCCACGAGGGCGTCCCGCGCCCCGAGCACGAGGCGCGCATGCTCGACGCGGTGCAGGCGTACGACCCGGAGTACATCGTCCTCGCCAAGTACATGCGGGTGCTGAGCCCGGCGTTCATCTCCCATTACCCGCACCGCATCATCAACATCCACCACTCCTTCCTGCCCGCCTTCGCCGGCGCGCAGCCCTACCGGCAGGCCTTCGAGCGCGGCGTGAAGATCATCGGCGCGACGGCGCACTTCGTCACCGAGGTGCTGGACGAGGGCCCGATCATCGCCCAGAGCGTCATCCCCGTCGACCACAGCTACGGCCCCGCCGCCATGGCGCAGGCCGGGCGCGACGTGGAGAAGCTCGTGCTCGCGCGAGCGCTCGGGCTCGTGCTGGAGGAGCGCGTCTTCCTCGTCGGCAACCGCACGATCGTCTTCGACTGAGACAGCCGCCGGGCCGCCGCCGAGCACACCTCGCGGCGGCCCCGATTGCAGAGCCCTGTCGGGTGGTCCGAAGCTCCTTCAGGGGCGACCGTGCCGCGCGCCCTCCGCTGGGGGGCCGCGGCCGTCGTGTCTCCCCGCGGGTCGCGGGCTTCTCTCACCCAGACCTTCCCATGACGCGCACCTCGGCGGGACTCATCTTCCTGCTCCTCCTGCTGCCCACCATCGGTGCGGCGCAGCAGGACAGCCTCGTCGTGACGGTCACCCGGTCGACGGACCTCACGTTCGGCACCGTGTATACGGGCACCACGGCCCAGGTACTCCAGAGCGATGCGACCTCTGCCGAGTTCATCGTCACGGGCGCGGCGGACAGCACGGTCACCCTCACGTTCTCGCTTCCCCAGACCATCAAGAGCGGCGCCGCCACGCTCCCCGTCTCCTTCGGCACCGCGGACGCCGCCTGGTCGGAGGTCGAGGACGTGGCGGGCCGGACCGTCTTCGACCCCAACCAGGGCACGCAGATCACCATGCCGGCACAGGCGGTGATCTATGTCTGGGTCGGGGGTCGGATCTCTCCAGGACTCTCGCAGCCATCGGGCGGCTACGCCGGCACGCTCTCCCTCTCCGCGGTGGTGAACTGATGTACCGATCCATGCGAACGATCTCCGTCGTACTCGCCCTCCTGCTCTGGAGCGCACCCCGGCTGGCCGCGCAGGTGGCCGTTGCGCCCCTGATCGTGGTCCTCGACGACCACGCGCCCTGGGGCACGTTCATGGTCGTCAACCGCTCGCAGACGCCTCAGGCGGTCACGCTCGGCCTCCGCTTCGGCTACCCCGCGCCGGATTCCCTGGGCGAGCAGGTGATGGTGTACGACAGCAGCCACGTGGAGTGGTCGGCCGCGCCGTGGATGCGCGTCTTTCCCCGCCGACTGATCCTCCCGCCGGGTGAGCAGCAGACGGTACGTCTGATCGCGCACCCGCCGGCGTCCCTGGCGGACGGGGAGTACTGGACGCGGCTCGTCACCACGTCCGCCCCCGTCAATCCGCCCTCCGTTCCGACGAACGTGGAGGGAGTGACGGCGAGGGTAAACTTCCGGCTCAAGCAGATCACCACGGTGCTCTTCCGGAAAGGCGCGGCGAGCACGAGCGTCTCCATCGGCGCCGTCCGCGCGCAGGCGGACAGCGCCGTACTGCACGTCCTGGTGCCGATGACCCGCCACGGCAACGCGCCGTTCTTCGGGCGCACGACGCTGCGGGTGCTGGACGCGAGCGGCCGATCCGTCGCGGAGTCGACGGAGCAGATGGACGTCTACTTCGGCCGGCTGCAGCGCTTCTCCATCGACGCATCGAAGCTGCCGCCGGGCCGGTACGTCGCGGAGGTGACGGTCGCCTCGGAGCGGGCGGACATCCCGCGCGAGGAGCTGCTGCACGCGGAGCCGGTGGTCCGCCGCGTTCCGTTCACGATTTCCGCCGCCGGCCCGGGGTGATCCGTCGCGCCCTCTGCGCGGGGCTCGGTCTGTTCGTCTGTTTCGCCGCCGCCCCGCTGGCCGCGCAGGCAGCGGGTCCCGGTCCACCCGAGGAAGCCCCCCTCCGCCTCCGCCTCGGCGGCGTGGTCGACACGCTCGTCACGGCGCTCTACTGGCACGACACCGTCTACCTTCCCATCGGTGAGCTCTTCGCCGATCTCGGCGTCAGCCGCAGCCTCGAGCCCGGTCCCCGCGTCACGGGGTTCTTCATCGACCGGACGGCGCGCTACGAGCTCGACTTCTCCCACCGCGTCGCCCGCGTGCGCGGACGCGAGATACCACTCGCGCCCGGGACTTTCATCGCGCGCGACCTGGACGTCTACGTCATCCCCGCCCTGCTGGACAGCATCTTCGAGATGCGCACCACGGTGGACCTGCGGACGCTCGAGCTGCGGGTCGACGCCGACGAGACCTTCCCCGTCGTGGCCGCGGCGCTGCGGAAGCGGGAGAAGCCCCAGCCCGCACTCCCCGCCGTCCTGCGCCCGCCGGCCCCGCTGTGGTACGGCCGCGACGAGCACGCGCTCCAGCTGGGCGTGCTCGACTACTTCGCCACGGTTACGTCCGGCGCTTCGGGGCCCGCGTCGTCGGTGGAGCTCTCCGGCGGCGCGGAGGTGCTCGGGGGCGGGCTGCAGGCGTCTCTCAGCACCGCCACCGGAGCCGCGAGCCGGCTCTCGACGGTTCAGTGGCAGCGCGTCTTCCACGACGGTGCGCCGATCACGCAGCTCGATCTGGGGCAGCTCTCCGGTGGCGTGCTCCGCCCCCGGCAGTTCATCGGGGCGTCGATCAGCAACGAGCCCGTCGAGCTGCGGACCGGGTTCGGCTCGCACGTGGTCGAGGGCCGCACCCAGCCGGGCTGGGAGGTGGAGCTGCGGCAGAACGGCCAGGTGGTGGAGCGGACGGAGGCGGACGCCCTGGGGCGCTACCGCTTCGACGTCCCCCTGCTCTACGGGACCACGGAGTTCACCATCCACCACTTCGGACCCACGGGCGAGCACGAGGTGGAGGCGCGCCGCATCCAGGTGCCGTTCAACTTCGTGCAGCGCGGCCGTATCGAGTACGAGCTGCAGGCGGGCGAGTCGACGGAGGGCGCGGCATACGCCCACGGTGAGCTCGCCGTCGGCGCTACCGACTGGCTGACTGCTCGCGGGGGCGTCGAGTACGCGCGCGACTCCAGCCGTTCGGCCCCGGTGCCCTACGGCGCGATCGACGCACGGCTGTTCGAGGACTACGTCGTCCACGCCGAATCCGCCCCCGGCGGCCTGAGCCGCGTCCGCGTGCACGCATCGCTGCCGTCGAGCCTGGAATGGGGGGTGGGATGGAGCGTCGACGCGCGGGCCGTGACGAACGACTCGTCGGACGTCTCGGTCTGGGATGCACACGCGTCGGTGCCCGTGCGCATTCCGGGCGCCCCCTCGACGCTGCGCCTCTCCGCCACGCGTCAGCGGAGAGGCGCAGGCGTCGCCACGGGGACGATCAATGCGGAGGCGACGACGCGGCTCGGCCGCTGGCGCCCCTCGCTCCTGTACGAGCAATCGGGGCCATACGGGTCGGGGCAGCCGGGACGGCTGCGGCAGGAGGGCATCGGCGCGGGGACGACCTATCGCCTGCGGGGCCCGTTCTCCACGAGCACCTACCTTCGCGGCTCGGCCGAATACCGGTTGGACCGCGGCGCGTGGTCCGAATGGGAGCTGACGGCGATCGAGCCGGTCAGGCGCCTCGGGCAGCTCCAGCTCACACTACGCCACCAGCCGGAGACCGGCAGCGTGGTGGAGCTGAACTTCCGGATCGAGCGCGCGAACGTGCGTGCCGCGACGGTGGTGAGATCCGGAGCCAGCAGCAGCGTTTCTCAATCGGTGACGGGGGCTGTGGGATGGGACGCCGTGTCGGAACGGCCGGTCTTCAGCGCGCGCGGCATGGCCGGGCGATCGGGGGCGATCTTCCGCTTCTTCGCCGACGCCGACGGGGATGGCCACTACGATCCCGGCGAGGCCCTGGTCCCCGGCGCCAACGTGCGGTTCCGGCAGGCGATCGCGACGAGGCGGATCTCGGACGGGCTCACCCGAGCCGGCGAGCTCTTTCCCTACACCCGCTACAGCGTCACGATCGATGCCTCGTCCGTCGCGAACCCCACGCTCGTGCCGCGCGCCGACAGCTTCTCGTTCGTCACCGATCCGAACGCGTACAAGATCGTCGACGTACCGTTCTACATCTCGGGAATGCTGGAGGGATCGGTCGTTCGGGCGGGCCCCGGCGGGGAGGAGCCGATCGCCGGGCTGAACGTGCGCCTGCGCTGCGTGGACTGCACCTACTCCGCGACCGTCTGTACCTTCAACGACGGCGCCATCTATGCCACCGGGTTGCCGCCGGGCACCTACGAGATCAGCATAGACCCCGAGCAGCTGAGGCTCCTCCAGGCCCACGCCGAGCCGGACCGCCTCGTCGTCCGGGTGAAGGCGGGGCCCGTGGGGGACGACGTCTCCGGCGTCGACTTCGAGCTGGTCCCCGACTCGCCCGCGCAGCCTCCCGCTCCCGCGCCGGCGCCCTGATACGCAGCGAGGGGATCCGGGCCGCCGTGCCCGGATCCCCTCAGCGGTACTCGCCCGCGGCTCTCTAGTTGTACGTGACGGTCAGCGTCGCGGTGCCCGTGTACGCACCGGCCGCTACCGCCGACGGAACGGTCAGCGAACCGCCCATCCACACGTAGTACGCTCCGGTCGTTGCGTCGAGCGTACCGCTGTCGCCGCTCGCCAGCGTGGTCGCGCCCGACTGCGTGTCGGTCGCGCTGCCGGCGACGTCCGGCGTGACGGTGATCGTGTCGGTGCCGGCGACGAGCGGGATACTGGCGTCGTAGCTCACCGAGATGGACGCGCCCGCCTCGCCCCCCACCGTCCACTTCGCCGCGGTAGCGCCCGTCTTGGCGTCCACGGTGTAGCTCGCGCCCTTGGCGACCTGTCCGAAATCGAGCCCGTTGTCGTTGGTGATCGTGAGTGCCGCAATGACCGTGGCATTCACGGTCGCGTCCGCGTTCGCGGTGCTCTGCGCGCTCGCGATCGCCGGCGCCGCCATCAGTCCGAGAAGCGCAAACGCAGTCGACATCCGTTTCATGCTGCACCTTCCGCTGGAGTGGAAACTATCGCCCGGCCTCTGTGCCATCGCGAATGGACTCTCAGCCCATAGGGATCGAGTATCGACAGGCCGCAGCGGGAGTTAACACTCCGCGGTCGACGCCCGCGCCACCGAGCGCGGGAATCGGGGGGTCTCAGACCGCGAGATCGCCGTCCGGCCGCGTGGGGGTGTGGTGCTCGCGCTCCGTCTCGCGCACCGCCTCGGGGTCGCGCTTCTGCATGTTCAGCCGGCGGTTCTCCTTCAGGAACGAGTCCTCGGAGCGGTCGCTCTCCTCGCCCGGCGTCGGAGGGTTGATGTCGGGCGGCGGGTTCTCGCCCGCGTCGGGGCCGCCGTGGAGGTGATAGCGGGGGTCGTCGTTCATCCGGTCCATGTCGTCTCCCGGGTTGGTGTCCGGTCTTCGGGTCAGCGCTCGCGCGAGCCGCGCATCGGCGCGCGCGCCCACGCATCGGTGTATCCTCCCTCGCCCATCCCGGGCTCGCCGTAGCCCGGTCGGTACGTCTCGTCCGGTGCGGTGGGGTGGCTGCCGCGCTGGAAGTCCTCTCCCCGCCGCTCCGCCCACTCTCCCCCGCGCAGCGCCGGGTGGTGCGCGCTGGACTGGCGCAGGAGCTCGGGCTCGCGCCGGCGCCCCGGAAGCCGGTGGTCGGCGCCGTAGCCCTCGATCCGCTGCAGGCCCGGGAAGCCGCCCTCGGTCCCGAGATCATCCGCGTGCCGCAGGCGGTAGAGGCCGTACGGCGCGGGGCCGGAGCCGCCCGCCCCCCGCATCCGCTGGCCCCGGTACTCGCCGCCGCGGTAGTTCGGGTCCATTCCGTCGGTCCGGTACATGTCGCCGTAGATGCCCTGGTACTCGTCGACGTAGCGTGCCATCGCTGCTTCCCTCCGTTTGCCTGGTGCGGGCCGTATCGCGCGTCTTGCGTTCCCGACCGTGTCGGCCTCCGAGGGATCCGGCGCTGCAAGATCCCGTCCCGTGCATGCCCGTGCCGGGACAGCGCTTGCGCTGAAGACGCCTGGCCGCGCGCCGCTCTCGCGGCGCTGCTCGTCTACTTCGGGTCCACGACGCACCCGGCACCGACCGGGACCGGGGACGGAGACCGCACCTCGCCCGACGGGGGGCGGCGGTCACTCCGCCCGGAGCACCGCGTTCGCGTCCAGGCGGGCGGCGCGCCAGGCGGGGAGGGCGCACGCCGTGACCGAGATGGCCGCCAGGGCCAGCGCCGAGATCGCCCAGGTCGCCGGATCGGTCGGAGTGAGACCGAAGAGGAAGGACGCGACCCAGCGCGTCGTCGCGAGCGCGACCACGCCACCCAGCACGAGACCCGCCGCCACCAGCCGCCCGGCCTCGCCCAGCACCAGGCGCATCACCCGGGTGCTGGCGGCGCCGAGCGCGATGCGGATCCCGATCTCGTTCCGGCGGCGCGCGACCGAGTAGGCCATCGTGCCGTAGAGGCCGACCATCGCCAGGAGCAGGGCGAGGCCGCCGAAGAGGCCGGAGAGCATCGCGAGCAGGCGCTCGCGGGCGAGCGAGGCGTCCATCTGCGCCTCGAGCGTCCGGTAGCGGATGGAGATGCTCCCGTTCACCTGCCCCACCGCCTGTGTGACCGTCCGGCTGAGCGAGCTCGCCAGGCCGCGGCCGCGCAGCACGAGCTCGAGCGAAGGCCGATCGGGGCCGTCCAGCTGGCTGAGCGGAAGGAAGACCAGCGGCTCTCCCTCGTCACGCATCGAGCGGTACGGGGTATCCTCCACCACCCCCACGACGTCCAGCGCCTTGTCGTCCGTGGTGAGGCGGCCCTCGATCGTCACCCGCCGGCCGACGGGATTCGCGCCGTGGAAGAACTTCTTCACGAACGCCTCGTTCACGATCGCGACCGGCTGGGACCGCGCGACGTCGCCCTCGTCGAAGTCGCGGCCGGTGAGCAGCGCGGCGCCGAGGGTGGAGAAGAAGCCGTCGCTCACCCCGTTGAAGAAG
Source organism: Longimicrobiaceae bacterium (assembly GCA_035707865.1). Taxonomy (GTDB): domain Bacteria; phylum Gemmatimonadota; class Gemmatimonadetes; order Longimicrobiales; family Longimicrobiaceae; genus DASSTO01. Next base: position 12,452 of record DASSTO010000012.1, read on the forward strand.
ACGGACGCGTCGCGCGGGCTGGTGGGAGTGTACCCGTCCACCGCCACATCCCCGTTCCACCCTCCGCCGCTGAGCGGTGTGAAGACGGCCGCGCTGGCCGACGCCACGCCCGGCGCGGCGCGGACGCGGTCGAGGATCGCGCGCTTCTCGCGGGGGAGCGCCTCCTCCGAGTAACCGGCGTTGGTCAGGTCCAGGGAAGCGAGGAGCACACCCGAGGGCTCGAAGCCGGGATCGAGGGCGGCGAGGTGGCGGAAGGTGCCCAGCAGCAGGCCGGCGCCCACCACCAGGACGAGCGCGAGCGCGATCTGCCCCACGACGAGGGCCTTCCCGACCCCGAGCCGGGAGTGCCCCTCCGCGACGCTCCGATCGCTCGCCTTCAGGGCGCCCCGCGGGTCCACCCGGACGGAGCGCCATGCGGGCACCAGGCCGAAGACGACCGCGGTCCCGGTGGCGACCAGGAGGGTGAACGCGAGGACACGGCCGTCGAGGGAGAGGTCCAGCCACACCGCGTCCCCGCGCATCGCCATGTAGCGCACCATCAGCCGCGTGGCGGCGCTGGCCAGGAGGAGCCCCACCGCCGCTCCGAGGAGCGAGAGGAGCAGGCTCTCCGTGAGGAGCTGCCGGGCCAGCCGGCCGCGGCCCGCCCCCAGGGCGAGCCGGACGGCCACCTCGTGGCGCCGGCTGGAAGCGCGGGCCAGGAGCAGGTTGGCCACGTTGGCGCAGCCGATGAGCAGCACCAGCCCGACCGCCGCCATCAGCGCCACCAGCGCGTCGTGGTACCGGCTCCGGACGCCGGAGTACCCGTTCGCCGCCGGCACCGCGGTCAGCGTCGTCCGCCGGTAGCTCTCCTTCGCCTCCGTGGGCCAGTCCTCGGGGACCGTGGCGC
>DASSTO010000013.1:0-8124 GCA_035707865.1 Longimicrobiaceae bacterium
GGCGGTACGGAGGTCCGGCGCGGATCGCCCTACTCCACCCGGCGCAGCAGCTCGAGCAGGACGGGGAGGAGCGGCAGGAACCAGAGACTGCGCATGCCGTAGTTGGCGTAGGCGGCGCGGAAGGTGAACCGATCGGTCCGGAGCGCCACCGGGAGGCGGAAGAGATTCGGCACGAGCCGCGGAAGGTGACGGTACTCGGCCGTCTGCTCGGGGAAGAGGCCCGCGAGGTGCGCCTCCTCGTCCATCATCGTCGGGTAGTAGACCAGCACGACCATGGCGAGCCACAGCCCGGCCCCCACCCAGGGGTCGCCGACGGCGATGAAGAAGGCGAGGAACATCAGCAGGCTGCCCAGATACAGCGGGTGCCGGACCATCTGGTAGACGCCCGTACGGGTGATCTCCTGGTTCTTCCGCAGGTTCCCAGCGCCCCAGATCCGCACCCACACCCCGACCACCGCGAGCAGCCACGGGAGCCAGAACGCCGCGGCGGCGCTCGGGTGCAGCACGTCCGCCGCCGGTCGCCCGTCGAGGAGAGCAACGACGAGCACGGCGACGACGAAGAGCGCCGTCAGCAGCGGCCTACGCTGGCGAACCCAGCGGATCGCCGCGGGGGGCGACGACGACGGCTCTCCCGGCGCGCGCGCCTCCTGTGGAACCTGCCCTACACTGCTCACGCCTGTCTCATCCGCAGTAGTTGGTCGAAATGTAAGCCTGAAGAATAACACCCCCGCCCACCCGCAGGAACCTCGCTACCGTCCGCTCACTCCGGATCCCGTCCCCGGAATCCCGGATCCTGGATCCTGAACCCTCGCCCCTGCTTGCACGCCGCCCCCGGGCCGCGTAACGTGCGGAACACCCGAATTCGCGGACGACTCATGAGACCGATCGGATACCTCGATGGGCCGCGGCTCTGCGGGGCGCTCGTGGCGGCCTGCGACCACGTCCAGGGCCAGCGGGTCGAGCTGAACCGGATCAACGTCTTCCCCGTGCCCGACGGCGACACGGGGACCAACCTCGCGCTGACCGCCGCCTCCATCGCGGACCACCTGCGCGCCAATGGCAACGCATCCGTCGGGGAGGTGGCGCGCGCGGCCGCGGAGGCGGGCGTCCTGGGCGCACGCGGCAACTGCGGGATGATCCTGTCGCACTTCCTCCTCGGCTTCTCCGAGAGTGTCGGCGAGCGCGTACGGGTGACGGTGGACGAGTTCTCCGTCGCGCTGCGGGCCGCGGTGGAGCACGTCTACGCAGCGCTCGAGCGGCCGGTGGAGGGCACGATGGTCACGGTGATGCGCGCCGTCGCCGAGGAGGCCGCGACGCTCCGGACCACCGACTTCCGCGAGCTGCTGGCACGCCTGCTCACCCGCGCCCGCGCCGCGCTCGCGAGCACCCCGGAGCTGCTCCCCGTGCTGCGCAACGCGGGGGTGGTGGACGCCGGCGCGAAGGGCTTCGTCCACCTGCTGGAGGGCATCGTCTCCTACCTGTCGGGCGATCCGGTCGTGGCCGTGCCCGCCGCGCCCGCGCCGGAGACGAGCGCGCCCGGCGCCCCCACCAGCGGGTATTCCGTCGCGGACGAGCACTTCCGCTACTGCACCGAGGCGCTGGTGCGCGGCCGGGGGCTGCCGGACGCGGAGGCGGTGCGCTCGGTGCTGCGCGAGCGCGGCGACTCGCTGGTCGTGATCCGCACCGGGGAGCTCCTCAAGGTCCACGTCCATACCGACGAGCCGGAAGCGGTCTTCGAGCACCTCCGTACGCTCGGCCGCCTCGCCGCCCACAAGGCCGAGGACATGCGCGCCCAGCACGCGGCCATCGAGAGCGTGGCGCGCAGCGGTCATCTCCGCCTGGTGCGCCGGCCGCTCACCGTCGTGGTGGACAGCGCGGCCGACTTGCCGGAGGACGTGGTGCGCGCCCACGGCATCGTGACCGTTCCGCTCAACCTCATCTTCGGCGACCAGACGCTGCGCGACGGCGTGGACATCGGACCGGAGGCATTCGTCGCGCGGCTTCGCGAGGGCGCGCGCCCGTCCACTTCGCAGCCCGCGCCCGCCGCCTTCCTCGACGGATTCGCGCGCGCCGCGGCCGACGGCGAGACCGTGCTGGCGGTCCTCCTCAGCTCCACGCTCTCGGGCACCTACTCCTCGGCCGAAGCCGCGGCGCGGCGCTGGAGGTCGGCCGAGGGCGTCGGAGAGCTGGCGGACGTGCCGGTCCACCTCTTCGATTCGCGCGGCGTGTCGCTCTGCGAGGGCATGCTCGCCCTGCGCGCGGCGGAGCTGGGGGAGCTGGGGTGGGCGCCGGACGCGATCATCCCCGAGCTGCGGCGTATCCGCTCGCAGTCGGGGATCCTCTTCACGCTCGACACCTACGACCGGCTGATCGCCTCGGGGCGGGTGGGGCGGGGCCGGGCGCTCCTGGGTACCATCCTCTCGATCAAGCCGATCCTCGGTCTCGACGCCGAGGGCCGGGTCTTCCCCGCGGCGCGCGTGCGTGGCGCGAGGAACGCGCTCCCGCGTATGATCGAGCTCCTGGAGGAGCGCATCCCGAGGGGCGCGCGGCGGCTTCGCTTCGGCGTCATCCAGATCGACGCGGAGGAGGAGGCGGCGGCTGCGGTCCAGGCGGTCCGCGCGCGCTTCGGCGACCCCGAGGTCCTCGTCTCGGCCGCCACGCCCGTCCTCGCCACGCACACCGGCCCCGGCACCTGGGGGATCGCCTATCAGGTGGAGGACTGAGGTCTATCCCAGTGCTTCGCGCAGGCGCACGCCGGCGCTGGCGCTCAGCGGGTTGATCACGAACTCGCAGTAAGGATCGTCCATCGCCCGGCAGCGCGTCTCCACCGCGCGGAAGCTGAGGGGGCTGCGGAAGAGCTGGTTGTAGTAGGAGGGCGTCAGGGCGGGGCGCCCCGGGAGGTCGCCGACGAAGACGAGATTCATCAGGGCGGCCGCGGTGCCGCGGGCGAGAAAGCAGCGCGGCGCGGCGGCGCGGCCGTAGAGGACGCGGTGGGCGAGCGCCTCGTGCGATTCGTAGACGCGCACCGCGGCCTGCTCGCCCGGCACGAGCGAGTGGACGTGCCAGACACCCCAGCCGAGCCGGTTGACGAGCGCGACCGCGGCGTGCATCAACTCCTCCCGCGTGGTCAGCGACGCCCGGGCGCGCACCGTCCACTCGGCGGAGCGCATCACCTCGCCCAACCCGTAAAAGCCGTGGTAGTGCGCGGCTTCCGTGAGCAGCAGCGCGGGGATGTTGGCGAACTTCGCGCCCATGGCGCGCGGCACCTCGCGCTCGAAGCGCTGCGCGACCCGGGGGTAGTAATCGGCCCGGACGCGCGCGAAGCGGCCACCGGGCCCGTCGATCCGCCCTCCCTCGTCGGCGCCCGGCGGAGCGGGGAAGAGCGATTCCGCGATCTCCGCTCCCGGCCCGGGTGGCGGCGGCGGCGCGGCGGGCTGCCGCGGCGCCGCTTCGCGCGGCCGCGGCTCGACGGGAACGAACCCCTCCTCCGCCGGTCGGACCCGGAATCGGCAGCGCCCGACGCTCGCGCCCTGCGCCGCACACTCCACCTCCTCCACGGCGAATGGCCGGCCGAACGCCGCCTCCATCGCCCCGGCGATCGCCCCGGCGGCCGTGGCGCACACCGGGTGCGCCGAGCGCCCGTGCCGCGCTCTCCAGCCCAGCGCGACCAGCGAGTCGGCGAGCGAGGCCGTCCCGCCGCCCGGGCCCGTCTCCGACAGGTCGAGCCGCCCGAGGCCCGCCGCGCGGAAGCCCTCCTCCGCGGCTCCCAGGCAGGCCGACTCGCCGCCATCGCGCACCTGCAGCAGCCCGGCGTGCGCGATCTCCGCGGCGGGGCCCGCCAGGATCGCGTGCGCGTCGAGCTTCTGCGCCTCGTAGAGCGCGCGGGCGATCGCCACGTGGTACGATTGCCCGTGCAGCACGCGCGTCCCGGCGTCCGGTGTCGCGTCCGCCGCACCGCCACTCGTATGCGTCTGCTGAGCTTCGGTCGGCATCATCGACCTCCTGGGGCTGCCTCGCGCGTCGGTCGTCGCGGCCGACCCGGCGGGTGGAGTTGAAGAGCCGTACCGATGGGCGGTCCGGCAACGAGTAAGCGTCGGCAACCCCGCCCGATTCCTGAACCCGCCGGGTCGGCGCCGCGATGCACCGCCGCGCGAGGCGGAGCGGCCGGCGACAACGACCGGCAGGCGCAGGGCACCGCCCCTGTAAGGGTGTGGTGGGCGGCTACTTACGGAAGTGTGTCCGCGGCCCGTTCATGGGAGCACGACCCTTGCGTTGTTCGGTGGCCAGCCGCGGGAATCGCGCGGGTGCAGCCATGCGGGAACGGGTGTGCAATGACCAAGGAATACGAAGTCGAAGTGGTATACCGTCAGCGGGTGATCTACCGCGTACAGGCGGACGACCGCGAAGAGGCCGAGCGCGAGGCGGCGGACCGCTGGCTGGACGGCTCCCCGAGCGACGCCGCGGGCCATGATTGGTCCGAGCTGGAGAGCGTGCGCGCGGCGGAGGCCCCGGCGCCGCTACGGCGCGAGCAGGACGCCGAGCTCGTGCTGCGCTTCCTGCGCGAGCGCGAGCGGCTCATCCTGCGGCTCGGCGGCGACCTCTACAGTCCGAGCGCGAACGACGCCATCTCGGCCGAGCAGGTCGCGTCCGATCTCGGGTGGAACCGGCCGGGGTCCGGCGGGTCCTTCGTGCCCGATCGCGTGCGTGCCACGGAGGCGCTCGAGCGGCTCTGCCGTGCGCATGCGCTCGTCTGCTTCGAGCGGCGGCGGGCGCGCTCGGGCGAGCGCGGCGAGATCCGCCTCTACTGCACCCCGGAGTACCTGGACCTGCTCACCTCCGACCTCGGCGGTCTCGAGCGCCAGGCCGTCTGAGGCCGGCCGCCGGGCCGCCGCGGCGCCTGGCGGTTCCGTCGTCCCGATTGCTCCACTCTCCCGCCCGCGGTACCTTGCCTGCCGGTTCCCGCTCCCTGGCGTGCGTTCTCCCACGTGGTAACGGAATGGATTCGCAGACGCTCCTCCTCGAGTTCGACGAGCGGCACTCCGCTCCGGTCCTGATCCGGAAGCAGACGACACGGCGGTCTCTGCACACCGGGCGGGACCTCGTGGAGCTCCACGGCTGGATGACGGCCGGGGACGAGGCGCAGCATCAGGCCCTCTCGGAGCTCCTGCGCGACATCGGTGACCGCGCCGTCCGGGCGAGTGACGAATCGGGCGATTTCGCGGGCAAGTGGTGCGTCTCGTGGAACTCGTACGCCGAGTCGGGCGGGGTACACACTTACATCCTCCTGCTGCGCGAGGCCGAGGAGATCTCGCTCGAAGCGCTCCTCGTCGGCGACCTCGAGCTCCACCCGTACGAGTATCGGGAGGCCGTCCTCGGGGGCGGGCTCGCGCTCTGGGCGAAGGCGGTCGGGAGCGAGACCGACCTGCGCCGGCTCCGCGCGCTCTTCCGGGAGCGGCCCGCGGTCCCCATCGTCCGGCACGGCGTCGACGAGCACCCGCGCGAGATGCGGCTCGCGGCCGCCGAGTGGTCCACCTGGGAGGACCGCGTGAAGTACCGGCTCGTGCTCGTCGAGGGCCGCATCGACGAGGGCGAGCACTCGGCCTTCGCCCGCGTCGAGCGCGAGAACAGCCGGGCCGCGCTCGGCTTCTACATGAACTTCGCGGACCGGCTCGTCGACCTGATGGTATCCAAGGGCCTCGTCACCCGCTCGGAGATCGACGCCGTGCGGGAGGCCGCCGCGACCGCCCCGGCTCTCGCCCGCCACGACTTCTGGCACATCCCGGACATCGACGCCCTGTAGGGAATCACCGGGCCCGAGTTGCCAGGCGGGGTGCGCCCGGCTCGCAATTCGCGCCCGGTGATCCGCCTTCGTACCTCGATCAGAGAGAATCGTGACCGTTCTGGACTGGACCTTCTACTCGAACCCGCTTCGCGCGTGGGCGATCGCCGCCGTCACGGCCATCGTCGTCTTCCTCCTGCTTAGGCTGGCGCTCGCCTTCGTGTTGAAGCAGCTGCGCCGCCTCGCCGGCCGCACGGCCGTCGGGCTGGACGACTTGATGGTCCACACCCTCTCCGGCACGCGCTGGTGGTTCCTGGCCGTGGTGGCGGTGATGGCCGGCTCCCTCGCACTGGAGCTTCCGCCCAACGTCCGGACCGGGTTGAAGAACGTCTCCGTCCTCCTCACCCTCGTCCAGCTGGGGATCTGGGGCGAGAGAGCCGTCAGCGGTCAGGTCCGCCGGTACACCGAGCGCCGGCTCGTCGAGGACCCGGCGAGCGTCACGAGCATCCGCGCGATCGGCTTCGTCCTGAACGTCGCCGTCTGGGCCGGCCTCCTCCTCGTCGCGCTCTCGACGCTGGGTCTCGAGATCACCCCGCTGCTCACCGGCCTCGGGATCGGCGGCATCGCCGTCGCGCTCGCCGTCCAGAACATCCTCGGCGACCTCTTCGCCTCCCTCTCGATCGTCCTCGACAAACCCTTCGTCATCGGCGACTTCATCATCGTCGACGACTACATGGGCACCGTGGAGAGCGTGGGGCTGAAGACGACCCGCGTGAACAGCCTCTCCGGCGAGAAGATCGTCTTCTCGAACTCCGACCTGCTCAAGAGCCGCATCCGCAACTATCGGCAGATGGAGGAGCGGCGGATCGTCTTCTCGTTCGGGATCGACTTCCGGACCTCGCGCGACGACGTCGCCCGGATTCCGGAGACGGTTCGCGAGATCATCCAGGCACTGCCGGACACGCGATTCGACCGGGCGCACTTCAAGTCCTTCGGCGCCTCCTCGCTCGACTTCGAGGTCGTCTATTACGTCCTCAAGCCCGATTTCAACCTCTACATGGACCGCCAGCAGGCGATCAACCTGGCGATGCTCGACCGCTTCACCGAGCGCGGCATCGAGTTCGCCTTCCCGACGCGAACGGTCTTCGTGCAGAGCACGCCCGACGCGACGGCCGGAGCGGCCTCCTGACGGGGTGGACGGACGCACGCGCCTGCGCTATATTTCCCGGTCTATCCACGTGCGAATACCATCGCGCCACGCCCGCCGGGCGTGGCGCGTCGATCCCCGGGAGCGAAACGGGTATGAAGCCAGGAATCCATCCCAACTATCAGCGCGCGACGGTGCACTGCGCGTGCGGCAACACCTTCGAGACGCGCTCGACGGCGCCGGAGATCCACGTCGAGATCTGCTCCGCCTGCCACCCCTTCTTCACCGGCAAACAGAAGCTCGTGGACACCGCGGGCCGGGTGGAGCGCTTCCGGCAGCGCTACGGCAACACCGGCGGCGCGAAGTGAGCACGGAGCCGGGGCTCTCGCCCCGGCTCTCTCGCTGGAGAGCTATCGGCGATCAGTCATCGGCTATCGGTACCTGCTTGACTGATAGCTGATAGCCGATAGCAGATAGCTTAATGCTCGACCGCATCGCCGAGATCGAACGTCGCTACGACGACCTCTCCAGCCTGCTCGCCGACCCCGCGACGATCGCGGACCCGGAGCGGCTGCGGGAGGTCTCGCGCGAGCACGCCCATCTCACGGGGACGGTGCGGGCGGCACGGGAGTACCGGCGGCTGCACGACGAGCTGGCCGGCGCGCGCGCCATGCTCTCCGAGGAGGGGCTCGACCCGGAGATGGAAGCGCTGGCGCGCCAGGAGGTCGAGTCGCTCACGGCCGCGCTGGAGGGGCAGGAGGAGACGCTGAAGCGCCTGCTCATTCCGCGCGACCCGCTCGACGATCGCGACGCGGTGGTGGAGGTGCGCGCGGGGACGGGGGGCGACGAGGCCGCTCTCTTCGCCGGTGATCTCTTCCGGATGTACACGCGCTTCGCCGAGGCGCGTGGCTGGAGGTTGGAGGTGGTCAGCGTCTCCGAGGGAGGGCAGGGGGGCGTGAAGGAGGCGGTCTTCGTCGTTCGCGGGCCGGATGCCTACGGCGAGCTGCGCTACGAGTCCGGCGTGCACCGCGTGCAGCGGGTGCCGGCGACGGAGAGCCAGGGCCGGATCCATACCTCGGCCGCGACGGTCGCGGTGCTCCCCGAGGCGGAGGAGGTCGACGTCCAGATCAACGAGAACGATCTCAAGATCGACGTCTATCGCTCGTCGGGCCCCGGCGGGCAGTCGGTGAACACCACC
>DASSTO010000014.1:0-9980 GCA_035707865.1 Longimicrobiaceae bacterium
GTCCCCTCGCCCGCGAGCGGGAGAGGGTGGCGCGTCTCAGCGCGCCGGGTGAGGGCCGACTGGCGGTGCGCACCGATGTCAGAGGCTCCCACCCTCACAGCGCCACCTCCACCCCCGCCAGCGCGGCCGCGACGGCGGGAACGTCCGCCCGGTGCGAGAGGTCGAGCACGGGCGCCTCGACGGGGAAGGCGCGCATCCGCATCTCGCCACGGTCGATGGCGTGCTGCACCGCGAGCGGCAGCTCCAGCTCCCCGCGCGGGGAGGGCCCGACCTCGCGGCAGGCGCGGAAGATCGCCGGGGCGAAGGACCAGCAGTTCATGCTGACGTACGCCCCGGTGCCCAGGGCGCGCGCGGCGGCCTCGTCGGGCTTCTCCACGATCCGGCGCAGGTAGCCCCCGGAGTCGATCTCCAGGAGCGCGAAGGCCCGGATGCGCTCGGGCCGGACGTTGCCGCCGCGGCTCAGCGCGTCACGCCCGAACGCCGGGAGCCCGGGCTCGCCCAGGCGGCGGAGCCGCTCGAGGACGGAGACCGGATAGTAGTTGTCGGAATTGAGGACGACGAACGGCTCGCCGGCCGCGAAGTCCTCCGCCGCGAGCACGGCGTCCGCCGTCCCGAGCGGCTCCGCCTGGACGGCGTAGCGGATCCCGATCCGGGTGGGCGCCAGCCGATCGTAGTGGTCGCGGATGGCGTCGTGCTCCGGCGCGACGACGAGGCACGCCTCCCGGAAGCCGGCGCCCGCCAGGGCGCTCAGGACGTAGTCGAGGAACGGCCGGCCGACGGGGATCATCGCCTTGATGCCGGTATCCGCCGCCGCGGCCTGCTCGGGCGCGAGCGCGGCCGCGGCGTCGGCGCGCCGCATCCGGGTCCCCAGCCCGCGGGCGAGGATCACCGCCTTTCGCGGCTCCGCCCTCATCGCCCCGCCCCCTCCACCGCCCGCTCCGGCGCCCCCGCCGGCGGCTCGTCGGGCTCGTCCCCGCCCTCCGCCCACATCGCGCCGAGGATGCGCACCAGGCCGATGCCGCTGAGCACGAAGGCCACCAGCCAGACGACCCCCTGCGCCGTCTCACCGTACAGGAAGCTCCCCGATCCGAAGAGGGCGGCGTAGACGAAGACGCAGCCCAGGACCCAGCCGAGGAGCGCCTGCGGGAGGCTGTCCGGCGAGGGCCCGACCCCCGCCTCCTCGCGGACGTGTCTCCAGCCCGGCCCCGCCGGCCGCACCAGCCGGTAGAAGGAGACGAGCGTGGCGTGGTCGGTGGGCGCCGTCAGGAAGGTGGCGGCGACCCAGACCACCGTGGTGACGCCGACGGTGGTGAGCAGGACGACGTACGAGGGGACCGCGAAGCCGTTCTTGCCCGCGACGAAGAAGGCGATGGAGACGAGGAAGGAGGAGATCATCGCCATGACCTCGCTCCAGGCGTTGATCCGCCACCAGTACCAGCGCAGCAGGTAGATGAGGCCGGTGCCGGCGCCGACCGACATGAGGAGCTCGAAGCTGTCGCGCGCGGTGTCGAGCTCGAAGGTGAGGCCGGCGGCGAGGAGCATGAGGATCGCGGTGATGATCCGGCCCATCGTGACGTAGTGGCGCTCGCTGGCGTCGGAGCGCACGAAGCGGCGGTAGAAGTCGTGCACGAGGTACGACGTGCCCCAGTTGAGGTGTGTGGAGAGGGTGGAGACGTACGCGGAGAGGAGCCCCGCCACCATCAGCCCCATGAAGCCGACGGGGAGGAAGGTGAGCATCGCCGGGTAGGCCATGTCGTGCCCGATGAGCTTCGGGTCGACGTACGGGAAGGCGCGGTGGATGTCGCCGAGCGTGGGGAAGACGAGCATCGAGGCGAGGGCGACGAGGATCCACGGCCAGGGCCGCAGCGCGTAGTGCGCGGCGTTGAAGAGGAGGGTGCCCGCCATGGCGTCCTTCTCGCTCCGGGCCGCCAGCATGCGCTGCGCGATGTAGCTGCCGCCGCCCGGCTCCGCGCCCGGGTACCACACGCTCCACCACTGGATGGTGAGCGGGATCACCAGCACCGTCAGCGTCAGGCCCCAGTTCCCGAAGTCGGGGAGGAGGTGGAGGGTGCTCCCGGGGATCCGCTCGAAGAGCCCCGTGAGCCCGCCGACCTCCGGCCGCTTCAGCGCGAAGTACGCGGCGGCGAAGGCGCCGGTCATGGCGATGCCGAACTGGATGAAGTCGGTCACCATCACCCCCCACAGCCCGGAGGTGGCCGCGAAGAAGATGTTCAGCACCGTGCAGATGGCCAGCGTCCTGAACATCGACCAGCCGAGCAGCACCGCCGCGATCTTGGCCGCCGCCAGGTTCACGGTGGCCATGATAACGAGGTTGAAGAAGAGCCCCAGGTACAGCGCGCGGAAGCCGCGGACCAGCCCCGCGGGTCTGCCCGAGTAGCGGATCTCGTAGAACTCCAGGTCGGTGAGCACCCGCGAGCGCCGCCAGAGCCGCGCGTAGAAGAAGACGGTCGCCATGCCGGTGAGCAGGAAGGCCCACCAGGCCCAGTTGTCGGCGACGCCCTGCTCGCGCACGAGGTTGGTGACGAGGTTGGGCGTGTCGGTGCTGAAGGTGGTGGCCACCATCGAGACGCCGATCAGCCACCAGGGCGCCGACCGCCCGGAGGTGAAGAACTCCGAGGTGCTCGATCCGGCGCGCTTCGCGAGCACGATCGCCGGGACGAACGACACCGCGATCGAGGCGAGGACGATCAGCCAGTCCAGGGTCGTCAGGTGCATGGTTCCTCAGGCCGTTGGCAGGGCGTCCAGGGTGAGCACCTGGAAGGGGGCGAGTTCGAAGCGGTGGGGCCGGCCCGCGCGCAGCTCGACCGCGGCCCGGCCCCGGTCCGCCCGCCACGGGCTGCTCGCGCGGTAGCGGCGCGGCGCGGCGGGGGGCAGCTCGAAGGCCGCCTCGACGTCCACCTCGATCGACCGCGGAACGTCGCTCGGGTTGCGGAGCACGAGGATGCCCTTCCGCGGCGCCCACGACGCCCAGCCGTACGGCTCCAGCCAGTCGGGGTCGCCGCCCACCCAGTGCGTGTCCACCAGGACGCCCGCGTTCCTCCTCGACCAGTGCGCCGCCTCGGCGAGGTCGTCCCAGTTCGCCCGGGAGAGAAGCGAGTGCGTGACGTACATCTCCTGGAGCTGCGTGCCGCTTCCGAAGTAGGCATGGACCTCGTCGCGGAAGTCGTCGCCCGGGTCGGTGCTCAGGTTCTTCGCGTAGCGCGCGTAGACGAGGCCGTGCAGCATGAGGGAGCTCAGCGGGTAGAGCGGCCCCTGGCGCACGATCCCGCCGTAGGTGGCCGCGTCCCGGTAGGTGATCCAGCGCTGCCGGTCGGAGCCGACGCCCGTGAAGGAGTGATCGTCTCCACCGCGCCAGATGGAGTCGGCGTACTGCAGCCAGAAGGGCGAGGGGTACGTTCCCGTCGTCAGGTTGACGTACAGGCCCGGCTCCTCCTTCCGGAGGACGCCGATGAGGTGGATGGCGGCGTCGAAGTCGCTGTCGAACTCGCTCCCGGGGAAGGCGCTGCTCACGTTCCCGGTGCCGTCGAACTTGAACTGGTTGACGCCGTACCGCCGGATCATCTGCAGGCAGGTATCCTCGAAGCGGCGGTAGTACTTCGGCCCCGAGAGCGCGAAGCCGCCGTCGTTCATCTCGTATCCCTGCGCCCTGCCGTATTCCAGCCGCTGCTTTCTCGGGTCGCCGTAGCCGCCCCAGGGCGAGAGCCAGACGCCGGGCGCGGCGCCCGCGTGCTTCGCGGCCGCGGCGACGGGCCCGAAGCCCTGGGGGAAGCCCGGGTTGAAGTGCCAGAGGTTCTTCGGGTCGTCCCACCCGTCGTCGAAGAGGAAGGAGTCGAGGACGACGCCGCGCTGCTCGTGCAGCTCCCGGTCGAACGCCCGGATGGCGTCGAGCGCCATCGCCTCGTCGTAGCGGGAGAAGTAGCCGATGTCGTACCAGGAGTTGTAGTGCAGGAAGGTGCGGTAGGGGTGCGCGCGCTCGCGCTCCACGTAGCGCAGGAAGCCGCGGCGGAGCTGCCCCTCCGGCACCGTGCCGATCACCGAGGAGTACACGGGCACGGTGCCCGGGCGGAGCGGTAGCTCGCGCTGGAGAACGCAGCGGAGCCGATCGCCCACCACGCTGCTGTGCGAGAGCGGGTGCTCGAAGCCGAAGAAGAAGCTCCCCGCCACGATCGGCGAGCCGCGGACGCTCCCGACCACCGCCGCGCCCGGCGCCGAGAGGTCCAGCAGCGCGATCTCGCGGATGGGCAGCTCGGCCCCCACCGGCCGCAGCTCCACCTCCTGGCGCACGTAGCTGGAGCCGTCGCGCAGGATGCCGCGCCACCGCGCCCGCAGGCGCCCGCTCGCGTCCTCCAGCTCGACGACGAGTTGCCGCCCCCCCACCCGCTCGGCGTAGCGCGAGGCACCCGGCTCCGCCGCGAGCGTCTCCAGGCGCGGCGCGCTCACGACGCGCATCTCCGAGGCGCGGAGCGGGTGGCCCTCCCGCGGGAGGAGCGCGAAGACGTCCGCGGGGAGCGCCAGCGTCCGGCCGCTCCGCCGGTCGGTCACGCGCAGGGCGCGGAAGGTGCCGCCCGAGACCGCCCACGCGGCCTCGATCGCGTCGTTGCCCAGCGAGAGCTCCTCCCCCGTGGCGCTCCCGCCGGCCGGGCCCGGCGCGCTTCCGGCCGCCCGGGGCGACGGGGGCGCGGCGCAGGCGGCGGGGGCGAGCGTGAGCCCCGCGCCGAGCGCCGCCGCCCGGGTGACGAATTCGCGGCGCGTGAGGCCGTCCGGGGGGCCGATCGGTGCTTTCCGTCGCATGCAGATCTCCTGGGGCGGGAGTTCGGGTTCTCGGCGGTCCGGAAATCGTCGGCACCGTCCACTCCCCATGCCGGTGCCGTGGGAGATGGCGCCGACGAGGGTGGGGCTCGCCGGGTGAGTATACCGCGTGCCTACTGCTCCGGGCTCTTCTTCTGCTCGTCGCCCCACAGCCGGGGATCGTTGCCCATCGCCTTGCGCCACGCGTCGCGCCAGCGGTGGATGTCCACGGCGTTGATCAACGGCATCGGTCTCCGCTGCGCGCGGCTCGGGAAGGGCGGGAAGGGCTTGTGCGGCTCCGTCTGGTACCAGTACGCCACGGAGGCGAGGTCGAGCGTGAGGTTGTTGTCGTGGCCGTGCTCGATGCTGAACTCCAGCGACTTGTCGAAATAGATCGGGTCCGGGATGTGGAACCGATACAGGTGCGTGCGCCCCAGCCACCCGGTCTCGCCGTCCACCCGGGCGATCCCGTAGAAGGGAGTGAAGAAGGGCTCGTCCGGCGAGGGCGACCACGCCGTGTTGAAGTAGTCCTCGGTGCCCGTGCCGTGGAGCGTCGGGGGCCAGCGCGCGCCGCCGCGGATCCGCGCCAGGTCCGTCATCGTCGTCGCCACGCCCTGCGCCCGGGCCGCCGCCGGGCAGAGCAGGGAGGCGCCGAGCAGAGCGCCGATGAGCCCCGACCTCCTCATCACTCTCATCGAGTATCTCCTGGTTGTCGAGTCGTGCGACGCGAGCCGCCTCGCGTCGCGGGAGCGGTTGTCCGATTCGTGCAGTCCGGCGGGGCCAAGTCGCGACGGCTCCCAGGCATGGCTGGGAGAGCGCTCCTGCCGGGGCTCCTCCTCGGGCCTGGCAACCCTGAACACGTGGAGGGCGCGTATGAATGAGAAACCACGCTTCGGCTTCGTGGTCGAGTACGTCAAGGACGTCGAGGCGGCGAAGCGGTTCTACGAGGAGGTCCTCGGCCTCGAGGCGGAGCGGGTTCATCCCACGTTCGTGCAGTTCGAGCACTTCGCCATCGCCAGCGACGAGCCCCTGGTCGGCGGCGGGGCGCCCGAGATCTACTGGCTCGTCGGCGACGCGGAGCGCGCCTTCGAGGAGGTGTCCCGGGTGGCGGAGGTGGTGCTCCCTCTCCGGCAGGCGCCCTACGGAAAGGTCTTCGGGGTCCGGGACCCGGATGGCCAGCCGCAGTTCCTGCTCGAGCTCGCCGCGCGCCGTCCGAGCCAGCCCGTCGGTTGAGCCGTCGCTCGGCGCCGGAGTCTCCCGGCGGACGGCGGGCTCCGGCGCGTGCGTCGAGCACCATGGCCTCTCACCTCGCCGCTGGCGCCGCTGCGCACGAAGTCACGCCGCGAGAGGCTATCCTCCACGGATGCTCCTTTCAGCCCTCGTGGAGCGCCAGCCCGGTGATCCGCGGCGTGCCGAGGGAGGACTCGACGCTCAGCCGGACGCGGCTCGCGGTGGTGGGCGGCACGCGGTCGAGCTTGTGGTTCCCGATGGTCGTTCCCCGTGAGAGCGTCGCCCACCGTGACCCGGTCCACCCCTGCACGGTGTAGCCCTCGACCGACTGGCCGTGGGCGATCGCCTCGCGGAGGGAGACGACGTCGAAGGTGACCGGTCGCCCGAGGTCGAGCTCGACCCACCCGGTCGTGGCGCCTCCCGGCGGGCTCCAGTAGCTGTCGGGGTCGCCGTCGACCACCCGCTGCGGCCCACGGGCGCGGCCGTCCGAGGCGCTCGCGCTCGCCCGCGCCGCGCTCGCCAGGTCCGCCGAGAAGAGGCGGCGGCGCCGCTCGCCGAACTCCGCGAGGCGCTCCACGTCGGTGGGGTGGAAGAGCCCCTCCGTCGTCGGGGGGACGTTGAGCAGCAGGTTGGCGTTGCGGCCCACGGAGCTGAAGTAGAGGCCGAGGAGGTCGTCGGCCGAGCGGACCTCGTCGTCCTGGTCCGCGTGCCAGAACCACCCCGGCCGGATGGAGACGTCGGCCTCGCCGGGGCGCCAGACGGTGCCGTGCGGGTTGCCGTGCTGGAGCGAGCGCGTGACCTCGGGGCCGCTCATCCCCGGCCGCGGCACCACCGTCGGGTCCACCGCGCACCAGTCGGGGTCGCCGGCGATCCCCTTCTCATTGCCGATCCAGCGGATGTCGGGGCCGGCGTCGGAGAAGATGAGCGCCCCGGGCTGGAGGGCGCGGATGGTACGGTGGAAGCGCGGCCAGTCGTATTCCTGGTGCTTCCCGTTCGGGCCCTCGCCGTTGGCGCCGTCGAACCAGATCTCGGTCAGCGGGCCGTAGCCCGTGAGCAGCTCCGTGAGCTGGGCGACGTAGTGGTCGTTGTAGGCGGGCGTGCCGTAGGAGGGCTCGTGCCGGTCCCAGGGCGAGAGGTAGAGGCCGACGCCGAGCCCCTCCGCGTGCGCCGCCTCGGTGAACTCGCGCACCACGTCGCCCTGGCCGTTCTTCCAGGGGCTGTTCTTCACCGAGTGCCCGGTGTAGCGGCTCGGCCAGAGGCAGAAGCCGTCGTGGTGCTTGGCGGTGAGGATCATCGTCCGGAAGCCGCCCGCGCGCGCGGCCCGGGCCCACTGCCGGGCGTCGAGCCGCGTCGGGTTGAAGATGCGCGGGTCCTCCGTCCCGTCGCCCCACTCGCGGTCGGTGAAGGTGTTGACGCCGAAGTGGACGAAGAGCCCCAGCCCGGCGCGCTGCCAGGCGAGCTGCCGGGGGCTGGGAACGGCGCGGGCGCCGGCACCGAGCCAGCCCGCCCACGCCGAGGATGCATCGAGGGCGCTCAGCCCGAGGGCGGCGGCGCCCGCGCGGAGGAAGGTGCGACGGTGCATCAGTGCGATCCCGCGAGGATCTCCACCGGCTTGCGGTAGTTGACGCCGAGCTCGTCCAGGTGCTTCAGCTGCGCCGGCAGCCGTCGCGTGAAGCTCCCCCAGTCCCGCTCCGCCCGGGGCGACCAGACCACCTCCGAGAGGGCGATCGCCCGCGGGTAGACCATGTACTCCACGCGCTCCGGCGTCTGCATGTACTCCGTCCACACGTTCGCCTGCGCCCCCAGGATGTGCTTCGCCTGCTCGGCCGTCAGCGAGTCCGGCACCGGCTCGTACGAGTAGACCTTCTCCATCGGGACGAAGCCGCCGATCGCCAGCGGCTCCGTCTTCGGGTCGCCCTGGTAGTAGTCCAGGTAGAGGAAGTCGGTCGGCGTCATGATGACGTCGTGGCCCTGTCTGGCGGCGGCGATTCCGCCCTGGATGCCGCGCCACGACATCACCGTCGCGTTGGGCGCCAGCCCCCCCTCCAGGATCTCGTCCCAGCCGATGATCCGCCGCCCGTGCGCGTTGAGGAACTTCTCGATGCGCTGGATGAAGTAGCTCTGCAGCTCGCGCTCGTCCTTCAGCCCCTCCCGCTGGATCACCGCCTGCGCGATGGGGCTCTGCTCCCACGCCGTCTTTGGCGCCTCGTCCCCGCCGATGTGGATGTACTGGCTCGGGAAGATCTGCATCACCTCCGTGAGCACGTCCTCCAGGAAGGAGAAGGTCTCCTCCTTCGGGCAGTAGATGTCCTCGAAGACGCCCCAGGTGGTGGCGACCTTGTAGGGCCCGCTCCCGCAGCCCAGCTCCGGATAGGCCGCGAGCGCCGCGCTCGAGTGGCCCGGCATCTCGATCTCGGGGATCACGGTGATGAAGCGGTCCTTCGCGTACTGCACGATCTCCCTCGCCTCGTCCTGCGTGTAGAAGCCGCAATAGCGCTGCTCATCGCCGAGGTACGGGTCTCGGTGCTTGGCCACCTGCGTCTCCGCGCGGCAGCCGCCCACCTCGGTCAGGCGCGGGTACTTCTCGATCTGGAGCCTCCAGCCCTGGTCCTCGGTGAGGTGCCACTGGAAGGTGTTGTACTTGTAGCGCGCCATCAGGTCGATGTAGCGCTCGATGAACTGCACCGGGAAGAAGTGCCGGCCGACGTCGAGGTGCAGCCCTCGGTAGGCGAAGCGCGGCGCGTCCTCGATCTCCACCGCGGGGAGGCGCCAGGCCGAGGCGCTCAGCGACGCCGGCACGTCCGCCTCGACTTCGGGCGGCAGCAGTTGCCGCAGCGTCTGCAGGCCGTAGAAGAGACCCGCGCCCGCGGGAGCGGAGAGCGTCACCCGCCGGGGCGTCACGGAGAGCCGGTAGCCCTCGGGGTTGGTGGAGGCAGCCGGGTCCAGGCGGAGCTGAATGGCACCGGCCCGGGCACGTCCGCCCACCTCGACGGGGAGCTGGAGCCCGGAGGCGGCCCGCACGTCGGCGGCCCAGCGCTCGACCGCGCCACGCGTCCGCGCATCCGCGCTCGCGGGCAGCACGACGCTGGTCTGCCGCTCCAGGCGGAACCAGCCCGCGCCGGGAGTGAGCTTCTGCGGGTAGGGGATGAGGTCGTAGTCGGAGGCGGCGTGGACGGCCGTGCTCGTCGCGGGCGCGGGGCCGGTGCTCGGCGCCGAGGGTGCGCAGGCGGCGGTGACCAGGGAACAGCAGAGAATGGCGGCGTGGTGCGTCGTCTTCATGGCATCCCGGTTGTGTGGAGAGTGTGTGTCAGTCCTGGCCCACCCGGCTCAGCTCCTCCAGTACGCGCTGCGCGACCTCGTGGATCTCCCCCGCCGGCTCGGTCGGGTACTCGTTCCTCCGGTGCGCCCACGCGTCGCCGAACTCGGCCCAGTCGATTCCGGCGGCCCCACGTCCCGTGGCGAGGGACGCGTCCAGCTCGTCGAAGTAGTGCTTCCAGCGGGAGTAGTAATAGTCGCCCACCAGCCCCGCCCACTCGCGGTTGGCGTAGTCGTGCAGCGACCGCGCGGCCTCCGCGCTCCCCCAGACGGTGATCAGGGAGCGGGCGTCGTACTCGAGGGCGGCGCGCTCGGCGTCCGAGCTCCCCCAGCCGCGGGCGTCCGCCAGCCAGGGGCCCAGCAGGAAGTGCTCGTTCGTGGCGAGTGCCGCGTCCATCAGCTTCATCCACCGCAGCCACCGGCCCGTGAGCTCGTCGAAGCGGGCCCGGTCCTTCGCCTCGTACGCCGAGCGGATCCGCGGCAGGAGGCGACGGCTACGGTTGGAGAGCACCTGGCGGGTCACGTCGGTGAGGTCGTAGCGATAGGCGCTGCTGCCGCGCAGCGAGGGGTCCACCTGCAGCAGCTCGCCGAGCGCCCGCTCGAAGGCGGCCGGGTCGTAGCGCATC
>DASSTO010000015.1:0-2053 GCA_035707865.1 Longimicrobiaceae bacterium
GATGGTGGGTCGCGACCACCCCTGGTCGATCTCGCACCGCCACTACTCGCACCTGCTCGGGGTCTTCCCGCTGGCGCTCATCAACCCGGAGGTCCCGGGCGACAGCCCGCTCATCCAGACCTCGCTGCAGACCTGGGAGCGCGATCCCTCGGCCTTCCGCGGCTACTCCTTCACCGGCGCGGCGTCGATGTACGCCATGCTGGGCGAGGGTGACAGCGCGGTGGTGCGGCTGCACCGCTTCCTCGACTTTCCCAAGTACAACGAGCCGAACACCTTCTACGCCGAGGCGGGCCCGGTGATCGAGACGCCGCTCTCCGCCGCCACCAGCGTGCAGGACCTCATGCTCCAGAGCTGGGGCGGGGCGCTGCGCGTCTTCCCGGCGATCCCCGACGCGTGGCGCGAGGCCGATTTCGACCAGCTCCGCGGCCAGGGCGCCTTCCTGGTGAGCGCCGTTCGCCACGGCGGCCGCACCGCCTGGGTGAAGGTGCGGAGCCTCGCCGGCGAGCCGTGCCACCTCGTAGTGCGTGACTGGAGCCGGGCGGTCGTTCGCTCACACACCGGGCCCGTTCCCACCGTGCGGGCGGAGGGGGACGGCCACTTCTCGATCGACCTGGCGAAGGGCGCCTCGGTGGTCCTCGCGCCCGACGCGAGCACGCGCCTGCCGTCCATCGCGCCCGTGCCGGAGGCGCCGGGCACGCGCTCGTACTATCCCGACTGGACGCGCACGGGGGCGCAGCACTGAGGGCGGGTCGGTCGGGAATGCCGATGCACGCACGGGCGGGCCCTCACCCGGCGGCCTGAGAGCCGCCACCCTCTCCCGCAGGCGGGCGAGGGGACGGGTGTGGCGCGAGGCTCGGGTGCCCGGTCCGCGAAGCCTGCCCCCGCGAACGCGGGGGGCGGAGTTCCCGTCGTCCTCGCAGCGGCTTCAGATGCCCGGCGCAGGGGCGGCCGGGCATGCGCGGGCATCGGGCGTGAGCGGCATGAGAGCGGGCTCATCGGTTCATCGATCACTCTTCACGGTGAGGCAGCATGGAACATGAGCAGAGCAGGCGGCAGTTCCTCGCGACCGCGGTGGGCGGCGCGGTCGGCCTCTCGCTGATGGCGGGCGTGGAGGTCGCGGCGGCACAGGGCGAGCGCCTGAAGACGGGCTCGATCGTCCTCTTCCAGGGCGACTCGATCACCGACTTCGGCCGCAACCGCGGGTACGCCGGCGCCAACGACCCGGGGGCGCTCGGTACCGGGTATCCGCTTCTCGTCGCCTCGGCGGCGCTGCGCGATCACCCCGGCGATTGGCTCCGCTTCTTCAACCGGGGCGTCAGCGGCAACACCGTGCCGGACCTGCAGGCCCGCTGGGAGGAGGACACGCTCGCCATCGAACCCGATGTCCTCAGTATCCTGATCGGGGTGAACGACATCTGGCACACGCTGGAGGGAAGCTTCAACGGGACGGTGCAGAGCTACGAGCGAGACTACTCCGCGCTGCTCGACCGGACGCGGCGCGCGCTCCCGTCGACCCGGCTGGTCGTGCTCGAGCCCTTCGTCCTGCGCACCGGCGCGGTGGACGCGAGGTGGTTTCCGGAGTTCGATGAGCGGCGCGCGGTCGCCAGGCGCGTGGCGCAGCAGGCGGGCGCGACCTTCATCCCCTTGCAGGAGATGTTCGACGAGCTGGCGGAGAAGGCGCCGCCCGGCTACTGGCTGCGCGACGGCGTACACCCGACCCCTGCCGGCCACGCCGCCATCGCTGAGCGGTGGAGAAAGGTCGTGGACCTGTGAGACCTCCATTCGATCGACCCAGGAGAGGACGATGAGACCGTTCCAGAGGATGCCGTTCCGCCTGCTCGTGGCCGCACTGGCGCTCGCCGCCGCGCCGGCCGCCACCCTTGCGCAGTCGCCCGCCGGCCCGAGCGGCCGCCCCGTCTTCGACGTGCGCAGCTACGGGGCGAGGGGCGACGGCAAGACGCTCGACACCGACGCCATCAACCGCGCCATCACGGCCGCATCCGCCGCGGGAGGGGGCACCGTCTACTTCCCGGCAGGCACCTATGCGAGCTTC
>DASSTO010000016.1:0-8876 GCA_035707865.1 Longimicrobiaceae bacterium
TGCACCGGTCGTGCCCCGGCGCCGCGTCGCTCACTCCAGCTCCCGCATCCTCCGGAGTGCAGGGACCTTCCACGCGGTCACGCCGACGACTCCGAGCGTCGCGACTCCGCCCACCAGCACGGCGGCTACGGTGCCGATGAGCTTGGCCGTCACCCCCGACTCGAAGGAGCCGATCTCGTTCGACGAGCCCACGAAGATCTGGTCGACGGCCGAGACGCGTCCCAGCAGGTGCTCGGGCGTGCGCACGGCCAGCAGCGTCGAGCGAATCACCACGCTCACGTTGTCGACCATCCCGCTGAGGGCGAGGAGGGCGAGGGAGAACCAGAAGGAGCGCGAGACGGCGAAGAAGATCCAGCAGAGGCCGAAGATGCCCACGCAGATGAAGAGGGAGCGGCCGGCGTGCCGGAGCTTGTGGTGCGCGAGGAAGACGGACATGAGGACGGCCCCCACCGCGGGCGCCGAGCGCAGCACCCCGAGTCCCTGCGGCCCCACGTGGAGGATGTCGGAGGCGAAGATGGGCAGCAGCGCCGGCGCGCCTCCGAAGAGCACCGCGAAGAGGTCGAGCACCTGCGCGCCCAGGAGTTCCTTCTCCGTGAGCAGGAACCTGATGCCGATCGTCAGGTTCTCCGCCACGCCGGCCCGTTCCGCCGCCGCCTGCCGCCTCACGTAGTCGATCTGGACGTAGAGGAAGAAGCCCGCGAGCAACAGCGCGGCCTCGGTGAGGTAGGCCGCGCCCGGGCCCGAGAAGCCGTAGAGCAGGCCTCCGAGCGCGGGCCCCACGACCGCGGCCAGCTGCCAGAGCGACGAGCGCCAGGCGGCAGCGTTCCCGTACGCCTCGCGCGGGACGATCTCCACGCTCAGTGCCGTCGTCGCCGGCCGGAGGAAGCTGCGCGCCAGGCCGCTGGCGAAGACGACCGCGTAGATCGGCCACACGCGCCCGGCGACGAGGATGTGCTCGGAGCGCAGGGTGAAGAACCACAACGCGCCCGCGCAAAGGACCTGGATCGCCATCGAGGAGAGGACCAGCCTCTTCCGGTCGTAGCGATCGGCGACGTGCCCCGCGAAGAGGGCGGCACTGATGTAGGGCAGTGCCTCGGCGAGGCCCACGAGACCCAGCGAGAGCGGGTCCTTCGTGAGCGCGTAGACCTGCCATGCCACCACGAGCGACTGGACCTGGGCACCGAGCGTCGTGGGGACGAGGCTCGCGGCGAACCAGAGGAAATTGCGGTACCGCAGGGATATGTATGGATCCAGTCGGTCTGGCATCGGCCACCCGGGCGAGGGAAGCTGCAGATGATAGAGGCGGCGACGGGGCCGGGCAAG
This sequence comes from Longimicrobiaceae bacterium, assembly GCA_035707865.1. Taxonomy (GTDB): domain Bacteria; phylum Gemmatimonadota; class Gemmatimonadetes; order Longimicrobiales; family Longimicrobiaceae; genus DASSTO01. The sequence continues at coordinate 1,324 of DASSTO010000016.1, forward strand.
CGCCGGGCTGCGCCGCCCCTGCTGCCGGCTTGCGGCGGCGCGGCCCGGCCGTTAGCGTCCCCCCATGCCGAGCGGGGGACGGTCTCCCGCGGCCTCGCCCGACCTCGACCCACCGCCGATGTATCGTCCCGCAACGCCTCTGATCCTCCTGGCCCTCGCCGCATGCGGGGGTGCCGCGGACCGCTCGCCCGCCCCGCGGGAGACCTCCGCGCCGACGGCCGCCGCCGCGCCGGAGCAGCCGACTACCCGCCAGCCCGCGACCGAGCCTCCGCTCATCCTCTCCGTCGTCGATTCGGCGAGCGCCGTCACCGCCCACACGAGCGCCGCCGACCTCGTCCGCCGCTTCGGCGCGACGCACGTTCGGGCCGGTGACGTGGACCTGGGAGAAGGCGAGACGGCACCGGGCACCATCCTCTTCCCGGACGACTCGCTCCGACGGGTCGAGATCGTCTGGACCGACTCCACGCGGAGCGCACCCGCGCGCGTGGAGATCCGTGGCTCGGCCAGCCGCTGGACGGTGCCGCCCGGCATCTCGCTCGGCGTGAGCCTCGACTCGCTGGAGCGGCTCAACGGACGCGCCTTCCATCTCTATGGCTTCGGGTGGGACTACGAGGGGACCGTCTCGTCCTGGGACGGCGGGAAGCTGGCCGGCCTGAACGCCGACTCCGCGCGCGTCCTCGTCCGCGTCGGGCCCAGCGACGACGACTCCGTCCCGGATGCCGCCGCGCGCAGCGTCTCCGGAGAGCGGACCTTCCCGTCCGACAACCCCACCATCCGCCGGATGCGGCCGACGGTATACGACATCCTCCTGCAGTTCGGCCGGTGAGGGGACGTCACCGCGCCGCCGATGTCCGCTCGATGAACGAGACGATGTTCTCCCGCAGCCGCGCGAGCGCCGGCTCGTGGAGGTACATCATGTGCCCCGCCTCGTACTCCTCGACGCGGATGTTGGCGCGCAGCTCCGGCGGAAGCCCCAGGTGGGCCACCGTGTACTCCGTCGCGAAGTACGGCGTGGCCAGGTCGAAGAGACCGCTGTTGACGAGCACCTGCAGCCTCGGGTTGTAGCGCATCGCGTCGGCGAGGTCGCCCGCCACGTCGGTGTATCCCGGCCACGGACCCCGCGGCCCGTGCGCCCAGTCCCACGGCCGGACCTCGCCGAGCACGACGTACGCCCGGTCCGTGCGGAAGCCGAGCTCCGTGCGCAGGTAGTGGTTCCACGCCGAGGTGAACGCCGAGCCCACCGCGGCGGAGAGCGGATCGAAGCTCACGCGCTCCGCCAGCGGATCGCCGGCCGGCGCGGCGAAACGCGCGTCGAGCCGGCCGATCGCGAGACCCTTCTCGCGGAAGAACTCTTTCTCGAACTCCCCGCCGTCCACCTGCAGATCGGCGCGGTCCAGGTACTCCTCGCTCAGCCCCGTGTACTCGTGCAGCTGGTGGATCACCCGGGTGCGCTCCGCCGGCTCCAGGCGCTCGCCCGCGAAGAGCGCCTGCGCGTACTCGCCCGTCGCGAACCGCTCCACCTTCCGGAGGAAGGGCCGAAGCTCCGCCGGTTGCTCCGGGAGCGCGTGGTGGTACCACGCGACCGCCGCGTACGCCGGCAGGTAGAGGACGTACGGCAGCGGGTTGCCGCGCGCGAAGGCGATCGTCTGGAAGTTGAGCACCGGCGACATCAGGATGACGCCGTTGAGGTCGACGTTGTCCCGGCTCTGCAGCATCTTCGCGAGGACCGCGGAGCGGGTGGTCCCGTAGCTCTCTCCCAGCAGGTAGCGCGGACTGTTCCAGCGGCCGTTCTCGCTCAGGTACCGGGTGATGAACTGCTCCAGCGAGCGCGCGTCCTCCTCCACGCCCCAGAACGCCGCACCGGGCGTGTCGCCGAGGGGGTGACTGAAGCCGGTGCCGATGGGGTCGATGAAGACGAGGTCGGTGACGTCGAGCGGCGAGTACTGGTTGTCGACGACCGTGTACGGCGGTGGCGGCGCGTGCGCGGTGTCCGGCGTGACGACGCGGCGCGGCCCCAGCGCGCCCATCTGTATCCAAATGGACGCGGAGCCCGGCCCGCCGTTGTAGGCGAAGGTGAGGGGCCGGTGCCCGGCATCGTTCCCGTCCGTCCGCGTGTACGCCGTGTAGTAGATCTCCCCCGCGGGCTTGCCCCGGGAGTCGGTGAGGATCATGCTCCCCACGGTCGCGTCGTACGAGATGCGCTCGCCGCCGATCGTGATCCGGTGGTGCGTGACGGTGTGCGCGGGGCGCGGGGTCTCCGCGGGCGCCGGCGAGGGCGCCGGCCCGGCGGTAGCCTGCTGCGCGGATGGCACGCCCGGTGCGGCGGCCAGCAGCAGGAGCGGGGTGAGGATGGCGGGAACGAATCTCATCGAATCGGAGTGGTTGCGGCGATGATGGAACGTACACGGGAGTACGCGGAGGAGGTGGCGAACGCGCTGTCGCATGGCTTGGGAGCGCTCGCCAGCGTCGTCGGAGGCGCGGTTCTGCTCGCGCTCGCGCTGCGGACCGGCTCGCCGAGACGGCTGCTCTGCGCGGCCGTCTACGCCGGCTCGCTCGTCCTCCTCTACGCGGCGTCCACCCTCTACCACGCCGCGCGCCGGCCCACCGTGCGCGCGAGGCTGCGAGTGCTCGACCACTGCGCGATCTTCGTGCTCATCGCGGGAACCTACACGCCCTTCGCGCTCCTGACTCTCCGCGGGCACGGCGGACGCTGGCTCTTCACCGTCGTCTGGGTGCTGGCGGCGGTGGGCGTCGTCCTCAAGCTCTTCCTGACCGGCCGCTACGAGCGCCTCTCGACGCTGATGTACCTCGGCATGGGCTGGCTTGCGCTCACCGCCGCCGTGCCGCTCGTGCGGGCGCTCCCGGCGCGCGCCGTCGTCTTCATCGTCCTGGGCGGCCTGTGCTATACCGCGGGAACGTTCTTCTTCCACAGTCGCCGCATCCCCTACGCGCACGCCATCTGGCACGGCTTCGTCCTCGCGGGCAGCGCCTTCCACTTCGCGGCCGTGGTGGGGCAGATCGCCTGAGGAAACCCCGGCGCAGACGACGACGCGGGCGCCGGCACGTGCTGCCGGCGCCCGCGTCGTGTGGCACGATCTACTACAGGTGCAGCTGCAGGCCCATGCTGACCTGGAAATACGAGAGCCGCGACGAGTCGTCGCCCGGCTTGTAGCTCCGGTAGCGGACCTCGGGCGTGAAGGAGAGGAGCGGCCCGAGGCCGATTCCCGTGCCGGCCCCGAGCTCGTAGCCGGCCTTCCAGTCCGACTCCCCGCTACCCGAGATCCCCCCCGACGAGATCGTCGCCTTCGCCTTGTCGTAGATCACCCCGCCCAGCACGTACGGGCTGATGCCCGTCACCGTGCCCACGATCGGCAGCCCGACCTTCAGGCCGGCACGGAAGCCGGAGTCCGTCAGGTGCGAGTCCGAACTTTCCTTCGCGTTGAAGCGGGCATACTCGTAGCCGCCGTAGACGGAGAACAGCGGAGCGAGGCCGATGGACGCGTCCACGCCCGCATTCCAGCCGGTCTTCGCTCCGTCCGCGAAGTCGCCCGTCGGGAAAGCGAGACCTCCGCGTGCCTCCACCGTCACGGGCAGGAGCGTCTGCGCCTGCGCGCCGCCCGCGGCCACCGCCAGTCCAAGTCCCAGCACCGCACCAATGAAGCGCTTCTTCATCGTTCCTCCCAGCCGTGGTTGACGAGGGCTGCGCGAGCCTGTGCCCCGGTATCGCGCCGCCATGACTTTCACTCTTGTATTTCGGCGCGACGGCGGAATAAGTCAAGCGACGGAGGCTGCCCTCCCGAGCGCCCGCGCGCGGTGACGGGATTCGGCGTATCATTAGTCCCCTCGCACCCGGCGCGGGACCGACCCGACCGCGCGTGCGTGAGCCACTCCAACCAAACCGAATGCCGATGAGCGAGACGATCGGGCGCAGGCTCTGGGCCATCCCGGACGGCTACATCCCCGGATCGAGCAGTGGTGCCGGCCGGGACATGGAGAGCCACGAGGCGATCTGCATCCTGAACGCCGGCGCGTCGGATGCACGCGTGGCGATCACCGTGTTCTTCGAGGACCGCGACCCGGTGGGCCCGTACCGGTTCACCGTCCCGGCGCGCCGCACGCACCACCTGCGCGTCAACGACTTCGACGATCCCGAGCCCATCCCCAGGGCGACGCCGTATGCGAGCGTCGTCGAATCGGACGTGCCGATCGTGGTGCAGGCCAGCCGGCTCGACACGAGGCAGGCCGAAAACGCACTCCTCTCGACGGTCGCCTTCGCCGGGGACCGGTGAGCGAGGGGGACGGCCCTCCCGATCATCGGTGGTTTCCGGTCGGGCTCCGCTACATGGCGGTCGGCGCCTTCTTCTTCAGCCTGATGAGTCTGCTGGTGAAGGTCGCGGGTGAGCGGCTGCCGAGTCAGGAGGTGGTGCTGGTGCGCGCCGCGATCATGGGGGGCCTCAGCTTCTGGGGAGTTCGGCGCGCCGGGCTGGCGCCGTGGGGGCACAACCGGCGACTCCTGGTCGCGCGCGGAGTGCTCGGCTTCTGCGCGCTGTCGGCATTCTACTACGCCTACGTCCACATGCCGCTCGCCGACGCCACCGTGGTCCAGTACACGAGCCCCATCTTCGCGGCGCTCGCCGCGGCGAGGATGCTCGGGGAGCGCCTGCGGCTGCGCGAGATCGTCTCGGTACTGATCGGGCTGGCCGGCGTGGCGGTCGTGACGAGGCCCTCCTTCCTCTTCGGTAGCGCCTCGGTGGCGCTCGACCCGCTCGCCGTCGCGATCGCCCTCGGGGGCGCCGTGGCCTCGGCCATGGCCTACGTCATCGTGCGCAAGTTGCGGGCGACCGAGGCACCGATGGTCATCATCTTCTACCTGTCCGTCGCGTCCTTCGTCGGCTCCATCCCCATCGCCCTCCCGCACGCACGATGGCCCACTCCCACGGAGTGGCTCGCGCTCCTCGGTGTGGGCGTCACCGCGCACCTGGGACAGGTCGCCATCACCAACGGACTGCACCGCGAGCGCGCGGGACGCGCTTCGGCCGTCGGTTACCTTCAGATCGTATTCGCGGCACTCTGGGGCTCGCTCTTCTTCGCCGAGGCGCCGGACCTCGTCACCGTCCTCGGCGCCGTCCTGATCATCGGTAGCACCCTGGCGCTCTCGCGGGAAACCGCCGTGCGCGCGAGCGCGAGGGCCGTGTGAAGGAGGCACGGCACGGAATATCCACGTGCGCCCGGCGAGGCGCCGACGGCCGGCCCCATGACCACTGAATCCCGACATCGTCCGCCATGCCCTACCCCCTCTCCGTCCTGGACCTCGTGCCGGTGGGCGCCGGGTCCACCGCCGTGCAGGCGCTCCGTGACTCGCTGGAGCTCGCCCGCCTCGCGGACAGGCTCGGCTACACCCGCTACTGGTTCGCGGAGCACCACGGGATGCCGAACATCGCCAGCTCCGCGCCGGAGATCCTCATCGCGCACATCGCCGCCTCGACCGAGCGGATCCGCGTCGGCTCGGGCGGGGTGATGCTCCAGAACCACGTCCCGCTCAAGCTCGCCGAGGCCTTCCACACGCTGGAAGCGCTGCACCCGGGGCGCATCGACCTCGGGATCGGCCGCGCACCCGGCACCGACCCCGCGACCTCCCGCGCGCTGCGCCCGTTCAGCCCTCACCAGTTCTCCGAGCAGCTCGCGGAGCTGGTGGGGCTCTCCCGCGAGTCGCTCCCGGAGGACCACCCCTTCCACCGCGTGCGCGTCATCCCGGCCGGCGTGCAGCTTCCGCCCATCTGGCTGCTGGGGTCGAGCGGCGCGAGCGCGCAGCTGGCCGGCTCTCTCGGGATCGGCTACAGCTTCGCGAGCCATTTCAGCCAGGCACCGCCCGCGCCCGCCATCGAGGCGTACCGCGAGAGCTTCGAGCCATCGGATCGGTTCCCGGAGCCTCACGCGATCCTGGCGGTCTCCGCGATCTGCGCCCCGACCGACGAGGAGGCGGACTTCCTCGCGTCCACCGGAGACCTGACCTGGGTGCGCCTGCAGCGCGGGGAGCGGCTGCCGCTGGCGACGCCCGAGGAGGCGCGGGCCTACCCGTACACGCCGGCGGAGCTGGAAATCGTGCGGCGCTACCGGTCGCTGCAGTACATCGGCACTCCGGAGCGTGTGCGCGCGGCGATCGAGCGCGCGGCCGGGGCATCCGGCGCGACCGAGGTCATGGTCACCACGATGGTCCACGACCCCGTCGCGCGGAGGCGCTCCTACGAGCTGCTCGCCGGCGCCCTCAGCCCCGCCTGAGCAACGCCTCCGCCAGAACCGGCAGCACCGCCCCCACCCTGCCCTCCACCTTCGCCACGGCCGCGTCGTCGGCGCGTGTGGGGCCGACGTTCACGATTCCGATCGGAAGGCCGTCCTCCTGAGCCCGGTAGATGAAGCGCCGCCCGGAGTAGACCGTCAGCGAGGAGCCGACGACGAGGAGCACCTCGGCCTCTGCGAAGAGTCGCCAGGCGCGCTCGACGGTCTGCGGCGGGACGTTCTCTCCGAAGAAGACCACGTCGGGCTTGAGGATGCCGCCGCAGAGCTCGCAGCCGGGCACGCGGAAGCTCGCCAGCGCCTCCGACGGCAGCTCGGCGTCCCCGTCCGGGGCGATCTCGACCTCTCCTCGGTGCGCCGGCGCGTCCACCCACTCCGGGTTGACGGCCAGCAGGCGGTCCTGGTAGTCGTCACGCGCCTCGGCGTGGCCGCACGCGAGGCAGCGCACCGACGCCAGGGAGCCATGCAGCTCCACGACGCGCCGGCTGCCCGCGGCGTGGTGCAGACCGTCGACATTCTGCGTGATCACGCCGCGAACCGCGCCCGCCTCCTCGAGCTCGGCGAGCGCACGGTGCGCCGGGTTGGGGCGCGCGGCGGCCATGTGCGGCCAGCCGATTGCACTGCGCGCCCAGTAGCGCGCGCGCGCCGCCTCGCTACCGACGAACTCGCGGTACTGCATGGGCTTCCGCGTGCGGAGGCTACCCTCCGGCCCCCTGTAGTCGGGGATTCCCGACTCGGTGCTGCACCCGGCCCCGGCGAGCACGACCACGCGCCGCCCGTGGAGCAGGTCGAGCAGTGCACTCGCGGAGAGGACGTCGGAGCCGGGATCGACTGCTCCCATGATCGGTAGGCGCATCTCGGGCCATCGTGGTGAACGGCCACAAGATAGCCCCATCGCGCCGGTCGGGACAACGGACGGCGCGACCACGACGCCCGCTCTTCGGGCCAGGGCGCGAGGCCCTGGGTCAGGATGGGCTGTTCAGGAGCGTGAGAATCCGCGCGCGGAGGGCCGCCCAGCCGCCGCCCTTCGCGACCCACCGGGCCCCCAGGTCGGGGACGCCCGGCGAGTCCGGCGGCAGATCGCCGGAGGAGAAGAGCACGCGATCGGCGAGCTCGGGAGACAGGGTCGAGATCTCCCGGTGGACGTCGATCCCCGTGTACGGGCCCAGGTGGTAGTCCAGGACGATCGCGTCGACGCCCGCCGCCACGAGCTCTCGCGCGAGCTGCTCCGGGTGCGGGTGGGCGTTCGGGAGGACGTG
>DASSTO010000017.1:0-5102 GCA_035707865.1 Longimicrobiaceae bacterium
CGGGCCGGAGCGGCAGGCGCAGCTCCAGCGGCTGCACCGGGCGGCCGCGCTCGGGCGCTCGCTCGGGCTGGCGGTCCACGCCGGCCACGGGCTCACCTACCACAACGTGGGGCCGGTCGCCGCCATCGAGGAGATCGAGGAACTGAACATCGGCCACTCGATCATCAGCCACGCCATCTTCGTCGGCCTCGAGCGGGCCGTGCGCGAGATGGGCGAGCTGGTGCGGCGCGCCCGCGGGGAGGCATCATGTCGGAACGACTGAGCGAGTACTTCACGAGGGAGGCCGCGGACTACCTGGCGCAACTCGCGCAGCTCCTGGCGCAGCCGGACGGTCTCGACCCCGAGCGGATGATGCAGCTCGCGCGCGGCGTGCGCGGGAGCGCGCAGATGGCGGGCGCCGAGACGATCGCGGCCGTCGCCGAGCGCCTGGAGGACGCCGCGCGCTCGGTGCTCTCGCGCAACATCGTCTGGAGCGACGAGATCCGCCGCCTGGCCGCCGACACGGTGAGCGATCTGCAGCTGCTGGTCCGCGCGATCAACCGCTGGGGCCCGGAGGAGGAGGCGCGGGTGCGCGCCGCGATCGAGCGCTGGGACGATCTGGAGGGACCCGAAGGCGCCGCGCGCCGGGGTGCCCGGGTCATCCCCGTCTCCGACCTCTTCTACGACGACGCGGGCCCCCACATCCTCTCGACGGCGCCCGAGCGTGAGGCCGCCGAGCCCGCCGTGGTCCCCGTCGAGCGGCTGGTCTTCCGCGGCGAGTCCGCGCTGCGCGAGGCGTTGCGGCTCCGGCCCGAAGTCGAGCGCCTGGCGCAGAGCGCCGGGGCCACGGAGCTCGACGAGCGGCTACGTGAGGTCTTCGACCTGATCGAGCTCGGCCTGCCGGCGGGTACCGCCTCTCGATGAAGCGACACCTCCGCACGCTCCTCGGTGTCGCGGTCACGGTAGTCCTGCTCGCCTGGACGCTGCGGGGCGTCTCCCCTGCCGCGGTTCTCCACGACCTGGGCGGCGCCAACTTCCTGCTGCTCGGCGTGGCGACGCTCGTGGCGTTCGGAGGCCTCGCCATCCGCGCGGTGCGTTGGGGCGTGCTCCTCCTGCCCGCCGCTCCGCGCACCGGCTTCCGACCGCGCTTCGCGTCGGTCGTCGTCGGTTTCGCCGCAAACAACCTCATTCCCGCCAGGGTAGGAGAGTTCGCGCGGGCTTTCTCCCTCGCCCGCCTCACCCCGGTCCCCATCGGCGCATCGCTCGCCACCCTCGTCGTCGAGCGGGTCTTCGATGCCTTCGCCCTCGTCGTCCTGCTCTTCGTCGCCATGGCGAGCGCCGGCGTCCCGGCGGGCGGCTCGGTCGGTGGCGTGGACCCGCGCGACGCGGCGCAGTTCATCGCACTCGCCATGGCCGGCGTGGCGATCCTGCTCTTCCTCCTCGTCCTGGCTCCCGAGCGCTCGATGTCCATCGGCGAGGCGGTGACGGGACGCGTCCTGCCGCGCCGCGTGCGGGCGCCGGTCGTCGGCCTGATGCGCTCGTTCGTCGGCGGCCTCGCGGTCCTGCGCAGCGGGCGGCTCTTCGCGCTCTCGCTCGTGCTCGCCTTCGTGCAGTGGCTCTTCACGGCCCTCTCCTTCGTCGTCGCCTTCAGCGCCTTCGGAATCCACCGGGTGCCCTTCGCGGGCGCCGTCTTCCTGCAGTCACTCGTCTCGCTCGCGGTCGCGGTTCCGTCGTCGCCCGGCTTCTTCGGGCCGTTCGAGGCGGCGGCCCGGCTGGGCCTCGCGCTCTGGGGGGTGCCGAGCGACCGCGCCGTCTCCTTCGCGATCGGCCTGCACCTGAGCGGCTTCATCCCCGTGACGCTGCTCGGCCTCTACTACGTGTGGCGCTTGAAGCTGAGCTGGTCGGCGGTGCGGCACGGTGGCGAGGCGTTGGAAGACGCTGCGCGCGGCGATGCGCCTCCACCCGGCGCCGCCATGAGCGAGAGCCTCTGATGCCGCAGAGCGTCGAGATCCTCGCGCCCGCCAAGGTGAACCTCCGCCTTCAGGTCCTGGCGCAGGAGTCCTCCGGCTACCACGCGATGGAGAGCCTCTTCTGCGCCATCTCGCTCGCCGACCGCCTCCGGGTGAGCCGGGGCGGCGAGCAGATCGAGCTGGAGGTGGACGGGGCGGTCGATCCCGGCCCCGTCCACGACAATCTCGCCTTCCGCGCCGCGCAGCTCTACCTCCTGGAGACCGGCGGAGTGGACGGCGGCGTGCGCATCCACCTGGAGAAGCGCATACCCGCGGCGGCGGGGCTGGGGGGCGGGAGCTCGGACGCCGCCGCGACGCTCCTCGCGCTGAACGCGCTCCATGACTCCCCGGCCTCGCCCGAGGCGCTCCTTCAGATGGGGATCGAGCTGGGCAGCGACGTACCGTTCTTCCTGTGCGGCTCCACGCTCGCGCTCGGGTGGGGCCGCGGCGAGCGCCTGCTGGCGCTTCCACCCCTCCCGTCGCGGCCGCTGCTCGTCGCCCACCCGGGCGTGGCGATGCCGACGGCCGACGCCTTCCAGCGGGTCGCCGAGCTGCGCGGCGGCGCCTACCGACCCGAGGCGTTCCGCATGGGCCTCGGGCGGGTGACGACGTGGGATGGTGTCGAATCCATGGCCGCCAACTCCTTCGAGACGGTCGCGGACGAGCGCCTGCCGGACCTCGCCCGCGCCCGGGAGACGATGCTCTCCGGGGGCGCGCGCATCGCCATGCTCGCCGGGAGCGGCTCCGCGCTCTTCGGGGTCTTCTCCTCCTCCGCCGAGCGCGACGCGTCCGAGCCCCTCGTCCGCGAGCTCGGCTTCGCCACGTGGCGCGCGGAGACGCTGCACGCCGGCCCGGCGCCGCAGATCGCGTGAACGCGCCAGCTTGACCGCGATGCGCGGGGCGCGGTAACTTCGAGGCTCGTCGGCTGCCCCCTGGTGTAATGGCAGCACACGGGTCTTTGGAACCCATAGTGGAGGTTCGAATCCTCCGGGGGCAATCGCGCCGGAGCTCGCCATGCGGGCCCGGCGCGCTCGTGTTTTCGCCCCGCGCGCCGGTGCATACGACCGAGCGCTTGCTCCGGCTCATGGTGCGACGCACTTTGCCCTCGGAGCGCCTGGATCCCCGGCGCCGCCCCGCAGGCTCACACCCGGGACCAGGGAGCAGAGCATGGCCACCGTCAGCGTACGCTACATCGTCGACGACGTCGACGCGGCGATCGCGTTCTACACGAAGCACCTCGGTTTCACCGTGGCGATGCACCCGGCGCCGACCTTCGCGATGCTCGACCGGGGCGACCTGCGACTGCTGCTGAGCGCTCCGAGCGCGCAGGGCGGCGGGGGTCAGGCGATGCCGGACGGGACCAGGCCCCAGCCGGGGGGGTGGAACCGCTTCTCGCTCCAGGTCGAAGATCTCCCCGCCCTGGTCGAAACGCTCCGCGCCGGCGGTGTTCGCTTCCGCAACGACATCGTCCACGGGATCGGCGGGGACCAGATCCTCGTGGAGGACCCCGCCGGGAACTGCGTCGAGCTCTTCCAGCCCCACCGTTGACGGCGCGCTGATCAGGCGGGGTCGACGTCGCTCCTGAGGACCGACAGCGCCCGCATTCGCGAGATGCTTGGCCGCCCGCCGTACGTGGCCTATCTTGCGGGGTTGGAACCCGCTCGCCTCGCAACCATGATGCGATGGAGGCCGCCATGCTTCAGCCCCTTCCGCAAACGCAGGTCAGGCGTGATGCCCTCGGTGGAATCGTCATCCGGAGCCGCGTCTCCAGCCCTCCCGGCCGGCTCGGCTACGAGAAACAGTTCTTCCCGGGCGTTCGCGTCGGCCTGGCCGGCTGGGAACGTGCGCACAGCCAGGGCAACATTACCGGCTACGAGAGCGCGGAGGGGATCCGCTACGCGCCATCGGAGGTCAACCAGGCATTCCAGCGGCTCGGCATCGAGGGTTTCATCCGGGAGCTCTTCGAGGAGAAGGCAGCGGATGTGGAGATGATCATGACCACCGTCACGTACACTCATCCGGGCACGCTGCGTCTGAAGGAGATCCAGTACCGGATCGACGTGGTGCGACGCGGCCTCACGCATCCGCTCTTCGAGGCCTCGATCGAGGTCGAGAACAAGAAGCAGAATCCGCGGGTGACGATCACGGCCACGCCGCGTCTCCCGCGGGAGATCTGGCAGCGTTACCTCCGATAGCGGAGCGCGCCGCTGCATCGCGCCCCCGGGACCGGCGTCGATGGACGTCCTCGTACGTCAGGCCACGGATGCCGATGCTGCCGCCGTCGCGTCCGTCCTCTTCGAAGCGGCGGCCTGGCTCCGGGAGCGCGGGACGCCGCTCTGGCTGGAGAGCGAAATCCTCCCCGAGGAGATCGGAAGACACGTGCGCGAGGGGCTCTACTTTCTGGCGGAATGTGGCGGCGAGCCGGCGGGGGTTCTCCGCTTCCAGCTCTCCGATCCGGAGGTCTGGCCGGAGGTCGTGCAGGCGGACAGCGCGTTCGTCCACCGCTTCGCGGTGCGGCGGCGCTTCGCGGGAGGCGGGGTCTCGTCTTCGCTGCTGTCGTGGGCGGCGCGGCGCGCGAGCGACCTGGGCCGATCCTACCTCCGCCTCGACTGCGAAGCTGGGCGACCGAGGCTGCGCGCGGTCTACGAGGGCTTCGGCTTCCGCCATCACAGCGACCGGCAGGTGGGGCCGTTCTTTCTCGCGCGCTACGAGCTGGCGGTGCGGGCGGGCGCTACGCGTTCGGCCGGCCAGGAGCAGGTGCCTTGAAGTAGTGAGAGACTCAGCCGTCCATCTCCACACGACCCATACCGATTCTCGGCGCGAATCCCCCCTCGAGACCAAAATCCGATGCGTCACTCTCCGAAAGCAGCCGTGCTTGCTGCCGCCCTGGTCCTTGTTGCCTGCGACGGTGGAAATCCAGCCGGACCCGGGCTCGCACCGGGCATTCACTTCACTGCCGGAGCCGGCGCAAGCGACACCATCGAGTCCATCGCCGTTCAGGCTCTCAACATCGAGGTGATCGGTCCGGACGGAAGGCCCGCCGCTGGGGTTCCCGTGCTCTTCGAGCCCGTGACGCTCGGAACGAGCCCTTATCCACTCACCCCTTCCATGTCG
>DASSTO010000018.1:0-7577 GCA_035707865.1 Longimicrobiaceae bacterium
CAAACGAGACCGGCGCGGCGAACAGTCGCCGCGCCGGTCTCGTTTGCGCGCTGGGCCGGGCCTGCGGGATCACGCGGCGTCGGGGCGCCCGAGCATCACGGAATCCGCCCGCTCGACGTCGCGCTGGTGGACGGCGAGGCAGACGCCGCGGCCGGGCCCGGCGGGGGCGAGGGGCGGCTCCTCCGTCAGGAGCAGCGAGTAGATCCCCGCGGAAAGGAGGTCGACCTGCACCATGTCGGCGTCGAAGAGGTCGGGGAAAGTGCGGATGACCACCAGATTCTCGGTCATGGCTCGGGCTCGGGCACGGGTTCACGGCGCGCCCGTCGTGGGCGACGCCGGAGGGGAACCGTTGCAAGAGCTCTGCCCGGCGCGCGAGTCACCCGAGAGCACGCAGTGCTCGGGTGACTCGCGGCAAGCGGCGGGGCTCCGCGGCGCCGATCGTGCGAGGGTGCCTCCCGGAGCGCGGAGACGGCCGTCAGGGAGAGGCAGCGGAGATGAGCGAAGAACGAGAGAGAGCGGCCCGGTACGACCCCAGGCTTCTAGGGACACTGGCCCGGGCGCTGGTGCTCGCGGCGGGAGCGGTGGTGGTGCTGTGGGTGCTCTTCGAGATCCGGCGCGTGCTGTTGCTCCTCTTCCTGGCGCTGATCGTGGCGCTGGTGCTCAACGTTCCGGTGACGTGGCTGGAGGGGCGAGGACACTCGCGGGAGCTCGCGACGGGCGTGATCTTCGCGGGACTGGCGACGGTGGTCGGGTTGCTGGGCTGGCTGGTGGTACCACGGCTGATCGGGGAAGTGCCACAGCTCATCAACCAGCTTCCGCAGTTCCTGGTCGGTCTCGCCAATCGGGCGGCGGCGGTCTTCGGGAACCAGTCCCAACTCGCCCGGCAGCTCTCGGCGGTCGCGCAGTGGCTCCTCGAGCTGGCGTCGCAGATGTGGCGGTACGCCGGAACGCTGGTCGCCTCGGTGATCCTGACGATCGTGCTCGTGGCGATGTCTCTCTTCCTGGTGAGCAATCCGAGGCCACTGCTGCGCGGCTACCTCCGCGCCATGCCGCCACGCCTCAGGAGGCCGGCGGAGCGCGCCTTTGCCCGCGGCTCGCGGATGGTGGTGGGCTGGGTGACCGCAAACCTCCTGCTCGGTGCGATCAAGGGAGTCTTCACCTTCGTCTTCCTGCGCTGGATCGGCGTCGGCGGGGTAGCGGTGTGGACGGTGCTCGCGGTGCTCAGCTCGCTCCTTCCGGCAGTCGGCTTCTACCTGATGGCCATCCCACCGTCGCTCCTCGCGGCGGCCGACGACCCCGTACGAGGCCTGTGGGTGCTCGTCTTCTTCTGGGCGATGAGCGAGTTCCTCGGCGACTTCGTCGCACCCCGGCTGTGGGAGCACACGATGCGCCTGCACCCCGTCTATCTGCTCTTCATGGTGATCGCCACGGCCGCGACCTTCGGCGTGGTGGGCGTCCTCGTCGCCATCCCGCTCGCGGGCTTCCTGAAGACCTTCTTCGACGAGTTCTATCTCCTCCGCTGGCCCGAGGACCCCGACGTGGACGAGCAGATCGAGCGGATCCTGCACCGGCGGATCTAGCGAGCCGCCCGCCGGGCCCCGGGTGGTGCCGCCGCCCCGCTCGGGTTATCTTGGTCGGATACGGAGGGACCGCAGAGAGGAGCACTCCCATGACCGAACTCGACCGCGAAATCGCCCGGCCCGCGCGCCGCCCCAGCAACCTGGTCGTCGGGCTGATCGTGCTCGCCTTCATTCTGGCGAGCGGCATCATCGGGCTCCAGGGCAAGCTCGCCGACTACGGGCGAAAGAGCCCCCCCGCGGCGACGCAGGTTCCCGCGCCACAGAAGTGAACGGGTGAAGGTGACGGCAAGATGAGGGAGGGGCCCGGACATCGGCGCGATGCCCGGGCCCCTCTGCGGTTGGTCACCCGTTCACCCTGTCACCCGTTCACTTCCCCGCCGTCCACACGTTGTTCGACCGGTCGACGTCCACCAGACGGTGCTGGGGGTCGAGCTCGATCTTCACCAGCCGCTTGCCGGGGAAATCGTAGTAGCGGACGTAGCTGCCGGTGTTCATCGCCCACACGTCGGCGGGGTAGTCGAACTCCTGCGTCGTACCGTCGCTGAAGGTGAAGACGGCGCGGATGGGGAGTACGCCGCGATCCCGGTTTCCGTAGGCGACGGCCACCTTCTGGGTGTCGCCGCTCATCCGCGTGGCGACGGTGTCGACGGCCTGGTCGAAGTGCGCGTCCTCGAGGAACCACCCGCGCCAGAACCACTGCAGCTGCTTTCCGCTGGCGTCTTCCATGGTGCGGAAGAAGTCGGCCGGAGTCGGGTGCTTGAACGCCCAGCGACGGATGTAGGTGCGGAAAGCGTCGTCGAAGATCTCGGGGCCCAGGATCTCGTCGCGCAGCAGCCCGAGGCCGACGGAGGTCTTCACGTACTCGGTGATGCCCAGCAGCCGCGGATCGATGCGGTCGGCCGGCTCCTCGATGAGCATGGGATAGTTGCGTGCCATCGCCTGCTCGATCTGGTCCCGGTCGTGGGTCATCCGCTCCGCCTGCGTTCCCTGCTCGGGATAGCGCCGCGCCTCGGAGAAGGTGTTGATGAAGGTGTTGAAGCCCTCGTCCTGCCAGAAGTGGGTGCGCTCGTTCGAGCCGACGAGCATGGGGAACCAGTCGTGACCGATCTCGTGGGTGACCACGTTGTAGAGGTCGTACTTGTCCCGGCTCTTCGTCTCCATCGCCAGCATGGGGTACTCCATTCCGCTGATGGGGCCCTCGACGGCGGAGATCTGCGGCCAGGGGTAGGGGTACCAGCGCTCGGAGTACTCCTGAATGGACTCGCGGGCCATGTCGGCCGCGTCCTTCCACGTGTCCACCGCGCTCGGGCGGTAGTAGGCCTGCGCCAGCCGGCCGTTCCAGCCCTCGGCGTCCCACTGGTAGTCGGGTGAAGCGGCGAAGACGGCGTCGCGGACGTTCTGAGCCTTGAAGCGCCAGGTGAGCGTTCCGGTCTTCTTGGGCCGAGCCGAGCCGTTCTCCAGCTCCCTGGCCGTGACGATCCGCACCGGGGTGGAGGAGGACTGGGCCTGCTTCAGCCGGGCGACCTCGGTGGAGGTGAGCACCTCCTCCGGGTTCTGGAGCGTGCCCGTGGCGGCGACGATGTAGCCGGCCGGCACGGTCACGGCGAGGTTGAAGTCCCCGTACTCCAGGTAGAACTCGCCCTGGCCGAGGTAGGGCTCGGTGTTCCAGCCCTTCACGTCGTCGTAGACGGCGACGCGCGGGTACCACTGCGCGATCTCGTAGAGAGCGCCGTCGCGGCCCATCCGGTCCGCGCCGTGCTCGGGAACGAGGAAGTGCCAGGCGACGTCGAAGGTCGCCGTCTGGCCGGGCTGCAGCGGCTGCGGCAGCTCGACGCGCGTCACCGTCCCCTGCACGCGGGGCTTCAGCGCGCTCTCGGTCGCCTGGCCCGGCATCGTCACGGCGAAGCGGTCGAAGACGTCGCCGCCCTCGAAGCCGCGCGCGCCGAAGCGGGACTCCTGCGGGTAGTAGTACGAGTTGAGCGAGCCGCTCTTGAAGGCGTTCTGCTCCGTCTGGAACCAGACGTAGCCGAGCGCGACGGGCGAGTTGTTGGTGTAGCGGAGCCGCATCGTGCCGCGGACCACCTTCTGCGCCGTATCGAGCACCGCCTGGAGGTCGTAGTCGGCGCGGTTCTGCCAGTACTCGGGCCCCGGCGCACCGGAGCCGAGGCGGATATCGTTGGGCGAGGGCTCCACGATGAGCGGAGCGAAGATGGAGGTGTCACCGACGGCGGTGTGCGCCGCGGCCTGGGCGCTCGCGAGCGACGCGGTGAGCGCCGGAGCCGCCGCGAGGGCGAGCGCGGCGACGACCCTGCGGGAGATGGAGTTCATTCCTCGACGGGCGGGTAGAATGGGTAAGGTCGGGCCCGACCCCGTGCCGGTCCGCGCGGTTGTACACCCGGCCGCCCGAAAGATCCGGGCCTCAACGCGAGCGGACGCCGCAGGGCACGCATTCGAGCGTCCGGCCCAGCCAGGCCGCCCGGCCCTCCTCCGTCCGCACCCAGGGGCGATTCTGCCAGGGTGGATCGTCACGGACGTGCTGTGTGTGGCCGCACTCGAGCTCCGCCACCCAGTCACCGCAGTCGTCGCGCCGGAAGCCGACGATCCGGCGCGGCACGGCCGGCCCCGCTCGCGGATCGCGTCGCATGCGCCTCCTTCTTCCCCTACCGGGCCGTGGCGCCGCTCCGGACGCCGGGCGCCAGCATCTCCCGGACCCGGTCCGCCAGGGCCGTCGGCCCGAAGGGCTTCTGCAGCAGGGCGACCCCGCGCTCGTGGAGCCCGTGCCGGGCCAGTTCCTCGTCCGGATAACCGGACATGTAGAGCACGGCGAGCTCCGGACGGCGCCTGCGCAGCCGTTCCGCGAGCTCTCGCCCGCCGAGCCCCGGCATCACCACGTCGGTCAGTAGCAGGTCCACGCGGCCGGGATGAGCATCGCAGAGGCGGATCGCCTCCCATCCATCGCTGGCCTCGATCACCCGATAACCGCGGCGGGTCAGGATCTGTCGGGCGAGCGTGCGGACCGCCTGGTCGTCCTCCGCCAGGAGGACCGTCTCGGTGCCGCTCTGCGGCCCGCCCACCCAGTCTCGTGCGTCGACGCCGGGCAGCGGAGCGTCACACTGCGGCAGGAAGACCTCGAAGGTCGTCCCCCGACCGAGCTCACTGTCCACGCGCACCGCTCCGCCGCTCTGCTTGACGATCCCGTACACCGTGCTGAGGCCCAGCCCCGTTCCCTTCCCCTGCTCCTTGGTGGTGAAGAAGGGCTCGAAGATGTGCGAGATCGTCTCCGGAGTCATCCCGCCGCCCGTATCGCGAACGTGTAGCACCGCGTAGCGCCCCGGCGCAAGCCCGTCCGCGCCGTCGCCGACCACGGCCGCAGCGGTGGTGAGGGTGAGGGTACCGCCGCCCGGCATGGCGTCGCGGGCGTTCACGGAGAGATTCATCAGCACCTGCTCCAGCTGCCCCGGATCCGCCTCCACGCGCCCCGCCTCGGGCGCGAGCGACACCGACAGCTGGACGTCCTCCCCGATAAGCCGGCGTAGCATCCGCTCCACTCCCGAGACCACCGCGTTCAACTCGAGGACTCTGGGCTCCAGGACCTGACGCCGGCTGAAGGCGAGTAACTGTCGCGTGAGCCCGCTCGCCCGGTCCGCGGCCTGCAGGATCTCCTCCAGGCTCGTCAACGCCTCGTCCGCGTCACCCGGCTCGTCGCGCAGGAGCTGCGCCTGGCCCGAGATCACCGTGAGCAGGTTGTTGAAATCGTGCGCCACGCCGCCGGCCAGCCGCCCGATGGCTTCCATCTTCTGCGCCTGGCGCAGCTCTTCCTCGCGCTCGCGGAGCGCGCGCTCCGCCCGCTTGCGGTCGCGGATGTCGCGCGCGACGATCACCACACCCACGGAGCGGTCGTCGGCGCCGAGGAGGTGCGACGCCGAGACGCTCACGTCGACGAGCTCCCCGGTGCGACGGCGGAGCTGCTGCTCTTCGTCGCGGACCACGGGCCTGTCCAGCACCTCGCGCAATCGAGCGCCCGCGCCCGGCGGCGCCAGGGTCTCGACGGGAGCGCCGATCAGCGCGCCCTCCGCGAAGCCGAGCACCGCGCCGGTCGCGCCGTTCGCGATGCGGATGAGACCGCCTGCATCGACGACGATGAGCAGATCCGCCGTCGTCGCGAGGATCTGCTCGGCCGCGAAGGACGCGGTGAGGTCGACGAGGCGGTAGCGCCCGATCGTCCACGCGGTGAGGCCGAGGAAGACGAGCACGAAGATGTAGCCGGCGGGATAGAGCCGGATGCCGAAGGCCGGGGCGTAGTCCGCGACGGCGAAATAGGCTATCATGAACGACGCGAGCAGCCGCAGCGTACGTGAGCGGCTGGGACCGGGCTCCGTCGCGCGCAGCTCGATCGCGTACTCCCGGAGCGAGAGCACGAGGACGAGCGCGAAGTAGAGCAGGTAGGGTACGCCGAACCAGCCGAAGTGCGGGTAGACGCCCCACGGGTAGTGGTAGAGACCCACGAGGAGGGCGTTGCCCGGCACGATGGCGACCGCGAACCCCAGCCCCGCGGCCCAGCAGAGCCACGCGACCGGCCGGCGGCGGTCGGCGGCGCGCAGGACGTGGACGGTGAAGTCGTAGATCGCGGGCGGGATGAGCGAGATGCCCAGGTAAGCCGACCTCGCCCACCAGAGGGCGACGTCGGTGCGGGCGGAGGCGTACATCAGCCCGAAGCAGAACTGCCAGCCCACGACGGTCAGGGCGATCAGACCGAAGCCGAGGCTCTCGCGCGATGCGCGCTCCCGCACGACGACCACGAGGCCGAGCGCCAGCATAGCCGCCGTCGTCACCAGGCTCGGTACCGAGTTGGGCGAGAGGCGATACGAACTGGCGCCGAGGAGATCGAAGAGAGCAGGCACCGAGGAGAAAGCGATCAGAGAGAAATCAGCGCCGTGCAGGACCGGCGTATGAGCGCGGGGATAGCCCCATGAGGAGGATCGGCACCGGCGGGGCCTGGCGTAAATCGCCACGGCCGCGTGAGCTGCCCGCGGCCGGCACGGCAGGTCTCTTGCGGCGCACGGAGCGCGGGCCGCGTCGTCGGGGAGCCGACGCGGGATCGCGGGTGCGGGCCGTTCGAGTCGTTCTGGCAGGACGGGGCTGCCATCCGAGCGGGGTGAGAGGAGAATGAGTCCGCGGATCGATGCGACGGCGCCCGGGGCCGACATACTCTTCGCCGACGACGAGCCGGCCATGCGCGAGATGGTCGCGGACATGCTCCACGCGGCGGGCTTCCGAGTCCGCCTCGCGCCGGACGGCGTGAGCGCGCTCCTCGCCGTGCGCCAGCGGCGGCCGGACCTGATCATCCTCGACAACCGGATGGGCCGGCCGACGGGGTTCGAGGTCTGTGAGCAGCTGAAGAGCGACCCGGCGCTGGAGTTCGTTCCGGTGCTGCTGCTGACCGCGCAGGGCGACCCGGAGAACCGGGTGCTCGGCTTCCAGCACGGTGCCGACGACTTTCTCGCGAAGCCCTTCGAGCCGCGTGAGCTGGTGGCGCGCTGCCGCGCCCTTCTGCGGCAGGCCAGGCGGGGCCTCGACCGGAACCCCACGAGCGGCCTGCCGGGCGGCGAGGCGCTCCGTCGCGAGTTCGACCGCCGCTCGGAGCGCGGCGAGCCCTTCTGTCTGTGTTACCTCGACCTCGACTACTTCAAGCCGTTCAACGACTACTTCGGCTTCGTGGTGGCGGACCAGGCCATCCGTGACGCGGGGCACGCGGTGCTGCAGGCGTCGAGTGGCGGCGGCTTCGCGGGCCACGTGGGTGGGGACGACTTCGTCCTTTTCTCCGACCCGCCCGCGGCGCGCGCCCGCGTGCAGGAGGCGCAGCGGATCTTCGACGCCTGCCTGGCGAGGATCGTACCCCCCGATGTGCGCGCACGAGGCTGGTACGAAGCGGAGGACCGTGACGGACGGGTGCGCGAGATCCCGCTGACGAGGATCTCGGCCGCCATCGTCTACGTG
>DASSTO010000019.1:0-31162 GCA_035707865.1 Longimicrobiaceae bacterium
GTTAAGCCCCGCCGCGCGGATGGTACTGCCGGGTTCCCCCGGTGGGAGAGTACGTCGCCGCCGATCCCACCTTACACGATGCCCCTCCCGCGCTTTGCGCGGGAGGGGCATCGTCGTTGTTGTCATCACGACCGAACGAGCACCGGGCCTGTGTAGGGCCGCGTCCGTCAGCGATCGCGCCCGACCACGCCCCGGCGGACCGCATGGATCAGCTCGCGGGCTGCCCGGTCGGGCTCCGGGGCCTGAAGGACGGCGCGGATCACCGCGATCCCATCCGCTCCCGCCTTCACCACGGCAGCTGCGTTCTCCGCGTCGATCCCTCCGATCGCCACGAGTGGCAACGCCGTGGCGGCTCGCACCGACGCCACTCCGGCAAGCCCGATGGCTTCTCCGGTGTCGAGCTTGCTGGGGGTCGGAAAGACAGTCCCCACGCCGAGGTAAGCGGCGCCGTGACGGGTGGCCGCGCGCGCCTGGTCGGGGGTTTCCACGGAGCGGCCGATGAGAAAGCCGGGCGGCGCGAGACGAACGGCGTCGGGAAGCGGCAGGTCGTCGTCACCGAGGTGTACACCGTCGGCTCCGAGGGCGAGGGCGACATCGATCCGGTCGTTGACGAAGAGGAGCGCTCCCGCGGTCCGCGTTTCGGTGAGCAGGCGGCGCCCCAGCTCGACGGTCTCGCGGGTGCTCACCGATTTTGCCCGCAACTGGATGGAGGGAGCGCCGCCCTGCAATGCCGCGCGGACGACGTCGGCGATCTCCCGACCGGCGCCGCACTCCGGATCGGTGACGACCATCAGCTCCAGTGCCCGGCTACCCTCGATCATCCTCGGGCCTGGTGGCTCTGTCGCATCCGTCTCACCCGGGTCTTCGCGGCGTTGTGCTCAGCGAGGCTGTGCGTGAAGATGTGGCTCCCGTTCGGCCGGGCGACGAAGTACAGGTAGTCGACGTGAGCCGGGTAGAGCACGGCGCGGATCGAGCCGTCGCTGGGGGAGGCGATCGGGCCTGGAGGCAAGCCGCGGTGCGTGTAGGTGTTGTAAGGGCTGTCCGCCACCGAGTCGATGTCGCTGTACAGCAGGCGGCTCCGGTGCGAGCCGAGTGCGTACTGGACGGTGGGGTCCGCCTGGAGCGGCATGCCCAGCCGGAGGCGGTTTCTGTAGACGGCCGCGATCGTGTCGCGCTCGTTCCAGTGCTTCGCCTCCATCTCCACGATGGACGCGAGCGTAACGACGGCGCGTTCGGAGAGCCCGAGCGAGTCTGCCCGGGCGCGCAGGGCGGGTGTCCAGACCGCCTCGTAGCGGTGGACCATCGCACGGATCATCTTCCGTGGGGGAGCGCGCAGAGGGAAGGTATACGTCGCGGGGTACAGGTAGCCTTCGAGCGTCGGGCCGGGCACGCCGAAGATCCGTGCCGCGGAATCCGAGCGCAGGAGCGGCAGGACGGAGTCGGAAGGTACCTGCGCGGCCGTCCCGATCTGCTGCGCGATCTGAGTAGTCGTCCACCCCTCGGGGATAACCACCTTGACGCGGACCACATCCCCCGTCGCGAGCTTGTGGAGCACCGCGTCCCAGTTCGACCCGGGTTCGAGCGCATACACGCCCGGCTTGATGTCGTGCGCCACGCCGGCAACACGAGCGTAAGCTCGGAAGACGGCGGGGAAGCGGATGATCCGGTGAGCAGCCAGCGAATCGGCTACGGCCGACATGCCGCTCCCGGGAGGCACGACGACCTGCACCGCGGGCCCGTGCGCTCCCCCGCACGCTGCCAGCGCGGCCGCGATCAACAACGGGACCAGCGGCCGCGCGCCGGCGCGCCGCATCGCCTTCCGCAGGCGGTCTGCCCGGGCCATCGCCCTACCGTTCGGCTTCGTCATCCCTCTGCCGCGAGTCGCGGTCCAGGAACGCCTGGAGAATAAGGGCCGCGGCCGCGGCGTCGACCCGCGACTTGTCTTCGCGCTGGGCCCGCTTCAGCCCCAGGCTGCGGATCGCCTGCTCGGCGCGGACGGAGGAGAGGCGTTCGTCGATCCAGTGAACGGGCAGCTCGAGGCGGCGGGTGAACTCATCGCCGAACCGACGTACCTCCTCCGCCCACTCGCCCTCCTCACCATCGAGACCGAGCGGGAGACCGATGACCGCTGCGACGACCTGGTTCTCCTCGACGATGCGGCCGATCGCCGGCCAAGGAGGCCGTTTGCCCACGCGACGGATCAGCGTGGTGAGCGGCGACGCGATGGTCCGCGTGGGATCGGAGAGCGCGAGGCCGATCCGCTTCTGCCCATAGTCCAGTCCGAGCAATCGGCTCATGCGCGTGAATCGGTGGCTGTCTCAGCCGAGGTCTTCGATGGCGGCTTCGAAGGTCGTACCTTCGGCGAGCGCCGCGTGGATGCGTTGCAGGGCAGCGGTCCCGCCGAGAAGGAAACGGCACTGCTGGTCCCCCCGGGACCGGCATTCGACCTCGAGCACCGCCAGGTCGGCGCCCGCCACCCGGCCGAGGAGGTCGGCGAGCATGCCGGTGGTGAAGTGGCAGCTGGGTTGCTGCGCGTCCGCCGCCGGCTCCGCCTCGGCCCAGGACGAGCTGGACAGAGACGCGACGGCCGGGTGCACGCGCTCGAAGCGGAGTTCGCCCCAGCCGGTGGTCGCGAAGAAGTCGCCGAGACGCTCCCAGAAATCGTCTGCAGACTCGTCTGCCACGTCACGACCGTCGGTCCCGCCGCGGAGCGCTTCGTAGAAGCCGGCGCCGCTCTCGAAGCCGAGCCGTCGGGCGAGGACGGCGGCTTCGGCCGGGCTGCGGTCGTGGGCGAGGGCGCGATGGAGCGCCGTGAGACTGCCGTCCGGGAACTGGAGCATGGCTGCGCGGGTGGTGAGGGTGGCGGATGACGGCTCAGGAGGAAGCTTGGCCAGCGGCGGTGGCGGGGTCAAGCCGCTCGATGAGATCCGCCTCGTTCAGGACGGCGATGCCGAGTTCGCGTGCCTTCGTCAGCTTCGAGCCCGCATCCTCGCCCGCGACCAAGAAGTCCGTGCTGCGGCTCACGCTTCCGGTCACGCGGCCGCCCGCGGCCTCGATCCGCTCGGTCGCCTGCTTACGTGAGAGTGTCGGCAGGGTCCCGGTAATCACGAAGGTGAGGCCCGAGAGCGGGCCCTCCGCCGGCCTGGCCTCCGGCTCCGACAGGTCGACGCCGGCCGAACGCAGCTTCTCGATGATCTCCCGGTTGCGCGGTTCGGCGAAGTAGGCGACGAGGGCATCGGCGGTGGTGCCACCGATGCCGTGGACCGCGGCGATCTCGTCGCGCGACGCAGCCATCAGACGGTCGACGTCGCCGAAGCTTCGCGCCAGGAGCTGCGCCGCGGTCTCGCCCACGTGCCGGACGCCCAGGCCGAAGAGCACGCGCGCCAGGCCGCACGACCGCGAATTCCGGATGCCGTCGATCAGGTTCTCGGCGGACTTCTGTTGAAAGCCCTCGAGCGGCAGGAGATCCTCGACGCGGAGCGAGTACACGTCGCCGACATCGTGGACGAGGCCCTTCTCCAGCAGAAGCTGACACGTGCGCTCGCCGAGGCCCCGGATGTCCATCGCGCCGCGGCTGGCGAAGTGCACCAGCCCCCAGAAAATGCGTGCGGGACACGCGCCGTTCGGGCAGTAGGTCATCACCTCGCCTTCGGGGCGCTCGACGGCGGTTCCACAGGCGGGGCAACGATCGGGCATGTGGAAGGGCTCGCCTCGTGGCTCGCCCGGTGTGAGCATCGGACCGACGACCTGGGGGATCACCTCGCCCGCCCGCTTCACCACCACCGCGTCGCCGACGCGGATGTCCTTGCGGCGGATGTCCTCCTCGTTGTGGAGGGTCGCCAGCCGGACGGTGGCGCCTCCGATCTCCACCGGATCGAGCACGGCGTACGGGTTGAGACTCCCGGTGCGCCCCACGTTGATCTCGATCGCTCGCAGCCGTGTGGTGGCGAGCGTCGGAGCGAACTTGTAGGCGATCGCCCAGCGCGGCTCGCGCCCGCCGACCACGCCGAGCTCGGCGTGGAGGCGGAGCGGGTCGACCTTGATCACCGAGCCGTCGATCTCGTAGTCCAGCTCGCCGCGGCGGCGCTCGAGCTCGCGAACGAAGCGCTCGACCGCGTCCAGGTCCGCGCAGTGGCAGAACTCGTGGTTCACCGGAACGCCCCAGGCCGTCAGGAGCTCGAGGAGCTCGGCCTGCGTTCGCACGGGAAGCGATTCCCCCGACACCGGGTCGAGCTGTACCGCGAAGGCGAAGAACCGGAGTGGCCGGTCCGCGGTTACCTTCGGGTCCAGCTGGCGAAGGCCGCCTGCGGCGGCGTTGCGCGGGTTGGCGAAGGTCGATTCGCCGGCCGCCGCGCGGCGCTCGTTGAGTGACTCGAAGCCGGAGAGCGACATGTACACCTCGCCCCGGATCTCCATGAGCGGTGGTGGGGCAATTCCATCGGCCCTCAGCCGCAGCGGGATCTCGTGGATCGTGCGGAGATTCCGCGTGACGTCCTCGCCGATGGTTCCGTTGCCCCGCGTGGCGCCCTTCACCAGTACGCCCTCCCGGTACGTCAGCGCGACGGCGAGACCGTCCATCTTCAGCTCGGCCACGTAGCCGGCCTCGCGCACCTCGGCGGCGATGCGCGAGTTTCGGCTCTCCCAGGCGGTCAGCTCGTCGAAGTTGAAGGCGTTGTCGAGCGATAGCATCGGGGCGAGATGCTCCGTCTTCTCGAGACGGCTCGCGGGCTCGGCGCCGACGCGCAGAGTGGGGGAGTCCGGTGTGCGCAGCTCCGGGTGCTGCTCCTCCAGGCCGCGAAGCTCGCGGAAGAGGTGGTCGTACTCCGGGTCGCTGAGCGTGGGCCGGTCGAGGACGTAGTACTCGTGGCTGGCGCGCTGCAGGACGGAACGGAGCTCTTCCGCCCGGCGCTGCAGCGCTTCATCCGGAGGTGGGCTCATGCGGTGGAGACGGTTTCCGACGCGCGGACGATCCGGTTGCGGCCCGACTCCTTTCCCGTGTAGAGCGCCTCGTCGGCGCGCTTGATCAGGGTGTCCGGGTCCTGGATCTCGGGGTTGGGGAAGGCCGCGACGCCGCCGGAGATCGTCATGCGGACCTCGTTGGCCTCGTCCCGGAAGACGTGCCGCTCGATGCGCTCGCGAACCCGCTCGGCGAAGCGGTTCGCGTCCTCCTCGTCCGTGCCCGGCAGGATGGCGATGAACTCCTCGCCGCCATAGCGCCCGACCATATCGATCTCGCGCGCCGTATCCCGCAGAATGCGCCCGGTCTCGTAGAGGATGACGTCGCCGGTGGGGTGGCCGTACGTGTCGTTCACGTGCTTGAAGCGGTCGAGGTCGAACATCGCTACGCCCAGGGGCTCGCCGCTGCGCTTCGTCCGCTCGAACTCCTCGTGGAGCAGCTCGTGGATGTGCCGGTGATTGAAGAGGTCCGTCAGGCCGTCGGTGATCGAGAGCTTTCGCAGGCGCTTGTTGGCGACCTCCAGCTCGCGGTTCTTCTGGTCGAGCTCGTCCTGCAGCCTCTTGATGCGCAGCATCGAGCGGACGCGCGCCTCGAGCTCGGGAAAGTTGACCGGCTTGGTGAGGTAGTCGTCGGCGCCCGCGTCGAGACCCTCGACCTTGTCCTGCGTGGAGTCCCGGGCGGTGACGAGAATGATCGGGATGAACGGGAGCGAGTCGTCGCTCTTGATGCGGCGCGAGACTTCGTAGCCGTCCATGAGTGGCATCATCACGTCGAGGAGGATCAGGTGCGGTGGGGCCTCGTGCACCATGCGCAGCGCCTCCTCGCCGTTGGACGCGGTCTCGATCCGGAAGCCACGACTGGAGAGGCGGGCGTTGATGATCTCGACGTTGTCGGGGTGATCGTCGACGACCAGGATCCTCTCACCGCTCGCGGGTGGCTGGGGCGGCATCTGGCTCAAGCGCCGACCTCACGAGCGGAGCCGATGAAGTGCTCCACTTCCGAGACGACCCGCCGGGGCTCACACGGCTTGGCGAGGTACCCGTCGCAGCCGACCTCTTCCGCCTTCGCGCGGTCGGTGGAGAGGGCGTGGGCGGTGAGCGCGATGATCGGAATCTCCGCAGTGCTCTCGTCCGCCTTGAGGATCTTCGTCGCCTCCCAGCCGTCGATCACGGGAATGGAGATGTCCATGAGGATGAGATCGGGACGGTTCTCTCGCGCCATCCGGATGCCGTCCTCTCCGTTCCGCGCCTCCATGACCTGGTATCCGAAGTGCTCCAGGATCGTGCGATAGACGGTTCGGTTGTCCTCGTTATCTTCCACGAGGAGTACGGTCTTGGGAGCCTCAGCCATTGCGGTGATGCCTCCTGTGGAACGAGAGAACGCCCGATCGGGTGGTGCTCGACCGGCCGACGGAGCCGACTGAATGTACGGAGCGCGCGCGGCCCGTCGCAAGCGCGAAGAGGAGCGAACGGCCCGGCCATTGCGCTCTGCCCGCCGGGACAGAATGATGTAGGTGAAAGCACATGCAGCGCGTGCCCCTCGAACCGGCCCTGCCATGTACTACGACGACGGAACCCGACGGTTCAATGTGCTCAGCGGCCTGGTCCTCGGAGGGATGCTCGGGGCCGGATTGGCGCTCCTGCGGTCACCGCAAGAAGGAGTCCGCGCGCTGCGCCTGCGGCGCCGCACACATGCCGTGGCCGCGTCGTGGCTGCGGGGGCGTTCCGGACGATGAGCGAACTCGAGAGCGTTAACCGCAGCGACGGGACGGGGCTGGAAGCGCTCTTCCGGGAGCTCTTCCCCGGGCGTCGCTTCCTGGTGGTCTCGAACCGGGAGCCCTATGAGCACCGCTGGTCGGAGGAGGTGGGGGAGATGAAGGTGCGGGTGCCGGCGGGTGGGCTGACGTCGGCGCTCGACCCCCTGCTGCAGGCCCTCGGGGGCACGTGGGTGGCGTGGGGGAGCGGCGAGGCCGACGCGGCGGTCGTCGACGACAACGACACGGTTCTCGTCCCGCCGAGCGATCCGAGCTACACCCTGCGCAGGATCTGGCTGACCCACCACGACATACACCGCTACTATCTCGGGTTCTCGAACCAGTTCCTCTGGCCGCTCTGCCACCTGCGGCCGGACCTCACCCGCATCCGCTCGCGCTACTGGGAACGCTACCGACGTGTCAACCGCCGCTTCGCCGAAGCCGTTCTCGAAGAGGCCCGCGGCGAGGAGGCCGCCGTCTGGTTCCAGGACTATCACCTCGCCCTCGCGCCGGAGTTCGTGCGCCACCGCAGGCCGGACCTCACGCTCGCGCACTTCTGGCACATCCCGTGGCCGCCGGTCGACATCTTCCGTCTGGCGCCGCAGGGCAACTACATCCTTCGTGGCCTGCTCGCCAACGACCTCGTCGGCTTCCATCTACCGGCGTTCGCGGAGAACTTCCTCCGCTGCGCGCAGCGGCTGCCGGGTGCGGTCGTAGAGTGGGGGAGCCAGAGCGTGACGGTGGACGGCCACACCTGCCGCGTGGGAGCGTTCCCGATCTCCATCGACATCTCGACGTTTCGCGACGCGGCCTCCGCGCCGGACAGTCCGCAGCAGCTGCAGCGGCTCCGCGAGCGCTACGCACCCAACGGAGGCGCGATCGGAATCGGCGTCGACCGTCTCGACTACTCCAAGGGGCTGCCCGAGAAGTTCAAGGCGCTGGAGATGCTCTGGGAGCGCTACCCGGAGTTCCGGGAGAAGCTCACCTTCATCCAGGTGGCGGTTCCCAGCCGGAGCGACATCGAGGCGTACGACGAGCTCACCCAGAAGGTGGAGCGCCAGGTCTGGGAGATCAACGATCGCTTCGGCACCGAGCGGTGGCGCCCGATCCAGCTGATCAAACAGTCGTTGCCGTCGGAGCGGCTGTCGGTGCTCTACCGGCTCGCCGATCTCTGCATCGTCAGCTCGTTGCAGGACGGGATGAACCTCGTGGCGAAGGAATACGTCGCGAGCCAGATCGACGAGCAGGGCGTCCTGCTCCTCTCCGCGTTCACGGGCGCCGCCGAGGAGATGCACCAGGCCACGCTGATCAACCCGTACGACCCCGAGCACATGGCGCTCGTGATTCGCGATGCGCTGTCCACGCCGCTCGCGGAGCGGCAGCGCGTGATGCAGTCTCTGCAGTCGTCGCTCCGCACGATCTACGACTGGATGTACGACGTCTTCGTCGCGTGGGGTGCTGCGGCTCGCGCGCACGGGGTCCTGCAGAACAATGCGGTGGGCGCGCCGCGGTGAGCGTCGGGTCTCACGGGGCCCCGTAGATTTCGAACGGCACTCCCGCCTGCTGGAGTGCCGTTTCCGTCGCCGCGACGTCGCCAGGAAGGACCTCGAGCGCAAGGTGGCACTTCGCGCCGGAGTCCGGAGGAGCGGGCACCACCTCGCAGGCGAGCAGGAGGCCGCGCGCGATCTCCTCCGCCCAGAGCGCGTGGTGCGTGGTGTCGAAGGTGAAGAGCATGGGCGCCTTGCCTTCCCGGGGTGGCGACACTATACCGTCACGGATCAACTTCGAATGGAGCAGCCTGCGTGATCTTTCCGCCCGTCACCGAGCAGCTCGACGAGATCCGTCGAGGTGCCACCGAGATCATTCCCGAAGAGGAGCTCGTGCGCAAGCTCGAGCGCTCGCTCGCGAGCGGGGAGCCGCTGCGAATAAAACAAGGGTTCGACCCCACCCGGCCCGACCTCCACATCGGGCACGCCGTCTCCATCTCCAAACTCCGCGATTTCCAGGAACTCGGCCACGAGGTGATCTTCGTCGTGGGCGACTACACCGCGATGGTCGGAGACCCGACCGGCCGTAACGAGCAACGGCCGCGCCTGAGCGCCGACGAGGTCGCCGAGAACGCGCGGAGCTACGCCGACCAGGTCTTCAGGATCCTCGATCCGAAGCGCACTCGCGTCGAGTTCAACTCGTCCTGGCTCCAGCCGCTGCGCCTGGAAGATGTGCTCCGGCTCACAGCGCAGTACACGGTAGCCCGTATGTTGGAGCGGGACGACTTCGCGAAGCGCTTCGAGGGTGGGGTACCCATCTCGCTCGTCGAGTTCATGTACCCGCTCCTGCAGGCGTACGATTCGGTCGCCCTGCGCGCCGACGTGGAACTGGGCGGCTCGGACCAGCGTTTCAATCTACTGGTGGCGCGCTCGATCCAGGAGCGGTATGGCCAGGAGCCGCAGGTCTGTCTCCTGATGCCGCTGCTGCGGGGCACCGACGGCGTGCACAAGATGTCCAAATCGTACGACAACTACGTCGGCCTCGCAGACGCGCCCGAGGAGCAGTACGGTCGGACGATGTCGGTTCCCGACGACCTGCTGGAGGAGTGGTACCGGCTCGCCTCCGGGCTGAGCGGCGACGCGCTCGCGACCGCGCTCGCGGACGTCGGCCGCGATCCATACGCCACCAAGCGACGCCTGGCGGAGCGGATCGTGGCGCTGTACCACGGAGGCGAGGCAGCGCAGCGAGCCGCCGACCACTTCGATCAGGTCTTCCGCCGCCGCGAGCTCCCGGACGAGATTCCCGTGGTGACACTGGACCCGGACGACGAATCTCTCGCGGTCACGGACCGTCGAGTCGGCCTGCCCCGGCTCCTCGTGCGCGCGGGCCTGGCCTCCTCGAACAGCCAGGCCGCGCGACTCATCGACCAGGGCGCGGTCTCGGTGGACGGAATGCGGGCGGAGTCGCGGAGCGCCGAGCTGACGGCGACGGGCGAGTACGTGCTGCAGAAGGGAAAGCGGCATTTCGTACGGGTGCGATTCGGCCGCCGGGTATAACGTTACGGGCGTGGAAGGCGCTCACACGGGAAGTTCGTTCGGAAACATCTGCAGAACATAACCCTTGCCAACCCGCTGGACGCGGCTCAATATGGTGATATTATCCGCGAACCGGCGCGGCGTTCGGCCACGCGTCCGAAAGGAGGCCATGTCAACGACGGTCAGCTCCCCACATCGGCGGTCCTCCCGCGAAGAGGCGGAGGACCAAGCACCGCCAAGAGGTGAGGCGGAACCACACAGGAGAACCAGTATGAGAGAGATCCGTTGGCTGTTTCCGGCGCTGCTTGTGCTGGCGCTGCTCCCGGCCGGAGCGGCGGCGCAGGCGAGGGGCACCATCAGCGGTAGAGTGACGGATGCCGCTTCGGGGCAGGCGCTCCCAGGCGCGACGGTTACGATTCAGGGGACGACGCAGGGTGCGGTGACGGCGCAGGACGGGCGCTATACGATCCGGAACGTCCCGACCGGATCGCGGACGGTTCTGGCGTCAACGCTCGGCTACGCCACGTTGACGGAGACCGTGAACGTGACGGCCGGCTCGGCCACGACCGTCGATTTCGCGCTGCAGGCCTCGGCGATCCAGATCGGCGGCCTGATCGTGACCGCGACGGGCCAGGAGCAGAGGCAGCGCGAGATCGGCGCGTCGGTCGGGTCCATTTCGACGGCCGACGTTCCGCTGGCGACGGTGAGCAGCCCCGCACAGATCCTCGAGGGACGTGTGCCGGGCGTGGAGGTGCTCCCGAGTTCCGGTACCACGGGGGCGGCGGCGCGCATCCGCATCCGTGGCTCGTCGAGTATTTCGCTCTCGAACGAGCCGCTGCTGGTCGTCGACGGGGTGCCGGTGAACAACAACACGGACGCATTCTCCTACGGCATCGGCGGCCAGTCGCTCTCGCGTCTGAACGACATCAACCCGAACGACATCGAGAAGATCGACGTGCTGAAGGGGCCGTCGGCCTCGTCGCTCTACGGCACGGCGGCGGCGAACGGGGTGATCGTGATCACCACGAAGAAGGGCCACACCGGAGCGACGCAGTGGCATGCGTGGTCGGAGCAGGGCCAGATCAAGGACGTGACCGATTACCCGAACAACTACCGGTACGTCGGGACGATCCTCACCGGTGCCAACGCCGGCAAGACGACGACGAACTGCAACATCCTCGCGCGGGCCAGCGGGGCCTGCCGGCCGGATTCGCTGGTCTCGTACAACCCGCTGCGGCAGAACACGCCGTTCCGCACCGGCTACAAGCAGACGTACGGACTCAGCGCGAGCGGTGGCACCGAGCGGACGACGTACTTCCTTTCCGGCGCGTGGTCCGGAACGCAGGGGATCTACAGCAACAACAACCTGAACGATCTGAACCTGCGCGCCAATCTGGGGACGACGTTGACGCAGGACCTCACGGCACAGATCTCGACCGGGTACGTCAGTGGCGACTACCAGCTCCCCTACAACGACAACGCCGTTGAGGGCTTCATCGGCGGCGGCCTGCTGGGCAGCCCGACGAGCAAGAACACGACGGGGGGCTACTACGGCTACCCGATGGAGTACCGGAAGAGCTTCGAGCTCCGGCAGTCGCCGAACCGGTTCCTCAGCAGCCTGAATGCCACCTACACGCCGATGCCCTGGCTCTCGATCGTGGGTACGGCGGGGCTGGACGTGACGAACAACGAGGACACCTACACGATCCTACCGGGAGTCTTTCCCTCGGACGTCGATCCGGACTACGCGGAGGGCCAGCGACAGGTCGACGCGGTTCGCGAGCGAACCTACAACGCGACGCTCGCGGCCAACACGAACTACGGCATCGCGTCCGATCTGACGGGCGCCACCTCGATCGGCGGCCAGTACCGGCGCGAGTCGCGGGCCCACTCCTTCGCCTACGGGCAGGGGCTGCTTCCGGGCACGAAGTCGCTCAACGCCGCGAGCCACCTCTTCCAGATCGGCGAGACGAACCGCGATACGAAGCTCGCAGGCGCGTTCGTGCAGCAGCAGCTGACCTGGCGGGACCTGCTGTACGTCACGGGCGCCATCCGCGGCGATGACAACAGCAACTTCGGTCAGGACTTCGGCCTGGTGTGGTACCCGTCGGTGAGCGCCTCGTGGGTGGTGGACGAGGAGCCGTTCTGGCCGAAGAACGACATCGTCAGCACGCTGCGCGTGCGCGGCGCGTGGGGCGTGTCGGGCCTGCAGCCGGGCTTCCGTGCCGCGACCACGTACTTCAACCCCGTCTCGGCGGTGGTGAACTCGGCGGAAGTGCCGGCGGTGACGATCGGCGGTGCGGGTAACACGGACCTGAAGCCGGAGCGCTCGGCCGAGACCGAACTCGGCTTCGACGCCGGGCTGCTGAGCAACCGACTCGGCTTGGAGTTCACCTACTACCGGAAGATCTCAAAGGACGAGCTGGTGCAGCGCGTGCTGGCGCCTTCGCTGGGTCTGAGCTCCACGCAGTGGTTCAACCTCGGCGAAGTGCACAACTCGGGTGTCGAGGGGACCCTCAACATCCACGCGGTCCGGGCGCCCATGATCAGCTGGGATGTCACGCTGAACGGGCAGACGAATCATAACAAGCTCGTGACGCTCGGTGAGGGTGTCGCGCCGATCATCTTCGGCCTCGGGGGCGCGACGCAGCGGCAGCAGGAAGGCTATCCGCTCGGATCCTACTTCCAGCAGCCGATCGAGTCCTACAGCGACGCCAACGGTAACGGGATCATCGAGCCGGACGAGGTGCAGGTGGGAGATACCGCCGTGTATCTGGGGCAACCGTTCCCGACGAGGGAGCTGTCGTTCAACACGGACCTGACGCTCTTCGGGTGGCTGAGAGTCTCCGCCCTCCTGGATCACAAGAGCGGCATGAAGCTCTACAACGCAACGGAAGATTTCCGTTGCGGGGCTCTCCTCAACTGCTTCGCGATCCAGGATCCGAGCGCGCCGCTGGCGGATCAGGCGCGGGCGGTGGCGGACTACTGGTACAGCACGGTGGCGGGCTA
The DNA here is from genome assembly GCA_035707865.1 of Longimicrobiaceae bacterium. Lineage (GTDB taxonomy): Bacteria > Gemmatimonadota > Gemmatimonadetes > Longimicrobiales > Longimicrobiaceae > DASSTO01. The sequence goes on from DASSTO010000019.1 coordinate 12,743, forward strand.
CATCGAGGACGCGAGCTTCACGAAGCTGCGCGAAGTGTCGGTGACGCTCTCGGCGCCCCAGCGGTGGGCGAAGCTGGCTCGCGTCAACAACCTGAGCTTGACGCTCTCCGGTCGGAACCTCGCCACGTGGACGGACTACACCGGCCTCGACCCCGAGGTGAACTTCGCTGGAACGGCGAACTTCTCGACCGCGGAATTCCTGACCCAGCCCCCGGTGCGCCAGTACGTCGCCCGGATCGACGTCGGCTTCTGATAAAGGACATCCAATGATTCGCAGACCATACAATCGCGACGCCGGCTCGGGCCGGATGCGGCGCTACAGCGCGCTGGGGGTCGTCGCCTGCGCGGCAGCGCTCCTGCCGCTCGCTGGGTGCAGCAACATCCTGCACGTGGACGATCCCGACGTCGCCACCACCGGATCGCTCGAGAACGAGGCCTCGCTCCCCGTGCTCCTCGCAGGTGCTCTGAGCGACTTCCAGGTCGCGTACGGTGGTTACGCCGGGGCCGGCGGCTCTTCGGGCGAGGGCGAGATCGACGTCAGCGGGCTGCTCGCCGACGAGATGCTCCACGTCGGCACCTTCCCGACGCGGCAGCAGATCGACCAGCGCAAGATCTTCACGGACAACGGCCAGCTGGACGACGTTTTCCGGGAACTCCAGCGGGCGCGCGTCTCGGCGGACCGCGCCGTGCGGGTGTACAACCAGTTCCAGCCGACGGCGCCCGGGGCGGCGCTTGCACACGCCCTGGAGGGGTACACGTACATCTTCCTGGCGGAGAACTGGTGCTCTGGTGTGCCGGTCAGCACGGTGACGGAGAGCGGGGAGACCCAGTACAGCCCGCCACGCTCCACCGACGACCTGCTGAACCTGGCGCTCGCCCAGTTCGATTCGGCGTCGTCGATCGCCTCCGCTGCTGGCAGTGATGCGGCGGACTACGGAAACCTGGCGCTGGTCGGGAAGGCGCGCGCGCTGGTCGACCAGAACAAGCTGTCCGATGCGGCGCAGGTGGCGTCTTCGGTGCCGGACGACTTCGAGTTCCTCATCCAGCACTCCGAGAACACCACCACCGAGTACAACGGCGTCTGGTACATGAACCAGAACACCGGCCGCTACTCGGTCGTGAGCGAGGAGGGCGGAAACGGCCTGCCCTACCTCCAGTCGCCGGCGGACCCGCGAGTGCCGTGGGACACGGCCGCGCGCAAGCCTTTCGACACCACGATCTCGCTGCCGCTGCTTGAGCAGTTGAAGTACCCGGATCGAGGCTCGCCGACGGTGCTGGCAAACGGCGTCGAGGCGCGGTTGATCGAGGCGGAGGCCAAGCTGGACGGCGGGAACAGTGCCGCGTATCTGCCGATCCTCAACGACCTGCGGGCCACGGTCGAGCTGGCCGCGCTCGGCGATCCGGGTTCGCCGGCCGCGCGCGTGGACCAGTTCTTCCAGGAGCGTGCCTTCTGGCTGTGGCTGACCTCGCACCGCCTGGGCGACATGCGCCGCCTGATCAAGTATTACGACCGCACGGCCGACGAGGTCTATCCGACCGGAGACTACTACCGCGCCGGCACCGTGTACGGGGATGATGTCAGTCTCCCCGTTCCGATCACGGAGGATAACAATCCGGAGTACAAGAAGGCGGCTTCCACGTGCGACCCGACGAAGGCGTGAGTCTCGCGGGACGGGTGTGATTTCCTCCGGGCTCCGCTGCTCGGAACTCAGCCCCCGATGACCCGGGTCATCGGGGGCTGAGTTCAATCACACCTGCTGCGATCCGTCTCGGGCGCAGGGATTCGGAGGACCGGCGCCTGCCTCCGGGGAGAGCAACGGGCCGACACCGGGTCCCGGTGTCGGCCCGTTGCCCGGGCAGGGGTTGTCGATCGTCGGGTCTCGGTATCGAGCGTCGAGGTCCACGCGACCGGGGGGAGGAACGTACCCACGCCGGGGCTTCGGCTTGCCCCCTCGAGACGCGGTCGGGGTATCAACGGCCGAGGTACCGCTCCACCCGCTGCGCGATGAGCGACTCCAGGCGACCCGTCGAGGAGCATGCCCCCGCGCCGGTACTCGTCCCGTTCGTTGACAATGCCGTCGCGGTCGCACGCGTGGAGAGGACGGTCCCGCCCGAGGGGGCTGGCTCGACTCGGCTGACGACGTCGATCCGGAGCCGCGCAGAATTGGCGATGGGGCCGGTCATCGAGCCTCCGCAGTCGAAGTAGGCGGACATCGCCTGCCCGGCGATGCGGCCACGGGTGAGTTCGAGATCGCGATTGCCGAGCTGATGATGTGCCTGGTCGACCATGGTGACCGGAATCTCCAGAGACCGGTATACCGCCCCGAGCGCCGCCCATGCCGTATCCGGTGCGGCGGAGATCGTACTGTCGGAGGATTGGACGTCCTGGTTGACGAGGATCGTTCCGCCGTTGCTGGAGGGGACCACGCGGGTGGGTCCGTTGCCCGGTCCCCCCGCGCCGGCCGTAGCGCATCCGGTAAGGGCGAGGAAACAGACGAGGCGAGACGGACGCATGGGAGTTCAGGGGTGCAGTGGATGGCGGAGTCCGCGGCCCGTACGAGAGATCCGGCATTCACGTAGCAGTGTAGCTTCCGCGAGCTTCGGCTGTCAACGAGGTCGGCCAGGGTCCACCCCGGTCCGAATTCACGGTTTCGCAAGGACCCTGTGCGGCGGGGGTGCCCGTCGGGGTGGTCGGGTTCGACCGGGGAGCCTCCCGTGGCGCCACTCGTGTGCGCCCGGCCGGCTCGGTCGCGGCGCGGCCGAAGACTCAGGAATCCGATCCGCCCCCCACGCCCGGAACCGAGACGATGGAAGGACCAAGTACAACCGGTGCCCCGATCCTTCTGGGGCTTGGAGCCAACCTGGGCGACCCCATCGCGCAGCTTTGCGAGGGCATGGCCCGCTTGCGAGACTCCGTCGAGATGACGGCGGTCTCTGCGGTGTACCGGACGGAGCCGGTTGGATACGCGGAGCAGCCGGAGTTCTTCAATCTGGTGTGCGCCGGCCGAACCCTGCTCTCGCCCGAGGACCTGCTCGCGGAGGCCCGGCGGATCGAATCGGCACTCGGACGGGAGCGGCCGTTTCGGGGCGCGCCGCGGACGCTCGACGTCGACCTGCTGGCGTACGGTGACCTCGTGCTCGAGACGGGAGAGTTGGTTCTTCCACACCCCCGTCTGCACGAACGCGCGTTCGTGTTGGTCCCGCTCGACGAGATCGCGCCCCGGTGGCGTCACCCCGTACTGCGGAGGACGGCCTCCGAGTTGCTGGAAGTGGCTGGAGCGTTGGAGTGGGTCGAGCAATGGGGAAGGCTGCTGGAAGAGTGCCCGTAGCCGGGTTCCGGGCCGGCGCGCCGATGAAGGGATCGGGTGGGACGGCGGTGTGTAGGATTGCTCCGGGATCGGAGGGCCACACCGGACCGCGTGCCTCCCCTCGAGTCGCGCGAAGGAGTCGCGGTTCGACTCGGCGCGGCTCTCCTGGCCGGGCGAGGCGAGGGCAGCCGGGGCATGAATCTTCTGAGCAGGTCGCGGGGGACGACGTAGAGGGAGTGCGAGAGTAGCCGTGGAACCGGCTCGCCCGCGTCCCGGTGGGAGTGGCGGCCGGGGGCCAGCAGTCATTCGCGTGTCGGGGTGCACTCCATCCGGAGGTGACCGATGCTTTGCTCTTTGCGCCGTTGTTGCGGGGCCGGGGTGGTCGTCCTCTGCCTGATCGCTGCAATCGCCGCCGACTCCTCGGCCCAGGGAGGCGCCGTCGGTGATCTGCGGGTCGAGGCCCGCGACGCCGGAAGCCGCGCCCCGGTCGCCGGAGCGCAGGTGATCGTGCAGGGGATGGGGGTCGGAGGGGTGACGGACCAATCGGGTGTGCTGGTTCTGTCGGGCGTCGCCGCGGGGGTACGGGCCGTGTCGGTCGCGCACCTGGGATACGGGGCGGCGATGGCGCATGTCTCGATTCCCGTCGGCGGCCTCGGTACCGGGACGATCGAGCTCGTCCGCGCCCCGCTGCGGCTCGCGCCACTGCGCGTAGTGGCCGAGGCGCGGCTGTCGCCCCCGGAGTGGACCGGCTTCTATCAGCGCCTGACGTCACGTCCCGGGACCTTCTTCACCCGAGCCGACATCCTGAGGATCAAGCCGCGGTTCCTGAGCGACCTCCTGCGGCAGGCGCCGGGCGTGAGTCTCTCTCCGACGGGGGGCGGCCGCGCCCACGCCAGCATGCGGGGACCGTCGGGGCTGCACTGCCCGGTCCAGTATTTCATAGACGGCACGCCCGCGGATGCTGGATACGAGATCGACGACCTCCTGCCCGAGGACGTCGCCGGCGTCGAGATCTACCGCGGCCCCGCCAGCCTCCCCGCCCAGTTCAATCGCGGCAACGCGATGTGCGGCGTCATCGTCGTGTGGACGAGGTAGACAAGCCCGTGAATACGGCGGGGAGCCGGCACCATCTCCCGGTTGCCGCCTCCCAGCCGCGACGCCCGGCAGCCGACGATGCACGAATCGGGAAGGGCGCCCGTGCGACTCGCGGGATGGGAGCCGTACGCCACGACGGCTTTCGGTCTCGTCATTCGGCCACTCGGGTATCGTCGCCCGGGACGTTGTCGTACCGGCTCCGGGATGGGTGACCGAAACCGGCCGGTCGCGGGGCACTCGCTCCGAGCGGGCCGAGGGGTAGGGCCCGCCGTCCGGCTGCTGACCGGTCGCGATCTCTGGTGCGGTGCGGCGGCGACACGTATCGTGCGGTGGGGAGGGCGTGTGAACGCGGCACCGCGGCGCGTTGCGGCGGAGAAGAGCCGGGCACCCCTCCGCTCGATCTACTGTGGCGCGGGCCTACGCCAGGTGTAGGGCCGGGCGGACTCTTTCGTTGTGACCGATACGGGGACGAACAGGTGAGCGACGGAATGGCGAAGGCGGAACCGGGCGGCCCGTCGCGCGTGACGGTCAGCACGACCGGTGGGCAATACGACATCCTGATCGGCGCGGGGCTCTTCAGTCGCCTCGCAGTGCTCTCGCGAAAGCACTGCGAGGAGCACCGCTATGCGATCGTCGCGGACGACCGGGTGGCGGACCTGTACGGCGCGCGCGCAGTGCGCGGCTTCGAGGAGGCGGGTGCGGGCGCATCCCTCTTCACCTTCCGCGCGGGTGAGGCGAACAAGAACCGCGCGACGTGGGCGGACCTGACCGACCGGATGCTCGCCGCGGGTATGGGCCGCGACACCGGCGTGATCGCACTGGGCGGTGGCGTGACCGGCGACCTGGCCGGCTTCGTGGCCGCGACGTACATGCGCGGACTCCCGGTCGTGCAGGTGCCGACGACGCTGCTCGCGATGATCGACTCGTCGGTGGGGGGCAAGACGGGCGTCGATACCGCGGCCGGGAAGAACCTGGTGGGCGCGTTCCTGCAGCCCCGGCTCGTCCTCGCGGACCCGGAGGTCCTGGCGACACTGCCTGTCGCCGAAGTGCGCGCGGGGCTGGCCGAGGCGATCAAGCACGGCGCGATCGCCGACGAGGCGTACTTCGACTGGATCTCCGGCTCTCTATCGGCCCTTCTCGCGGGTGACGTGGAGGTGCTCTCGCGCCTGATCCGGCGCTCGGTGGAGATCAAGGCGGAGGTGGTGGGCCGCGACGAGCGGGAGGCGGGCCCGCGCAAGATGCTGAACTTCGGTCACACGTTCGGGCACGCCGTCGAGGCGCTCTCCGGTTTCCGACTGCTCCACGGGGAGGCCATCGCCATCGGGATGGCGATCGAGGCTCGTCTCGGAGAGCGGCTGGGCATCACCGCCGCCGGAACGGCCGATCGGCTGGCACGTGTGCTGTCCGCCGCCGGCCTGCCCACGCGCCTGCCCACCGGGATGGAGCCGAGAGCGGTCGTCGAGGCCACGCGCTCGGACAAGAAGGCGCGCGGCGGCCGGGTCGAGTACGCTCTCCTGGAGCGGATCGGTGCGGCGAGCGCCGGCCCGGACGGGCGGTGGGGATGGGGGGTGGAGGATGGGGAGGCGACGGATATTTTGAATCTTGAATGTTGATTTGACCGGGGCCCGGATTCTCGTGTGGAGAATCCGGGCCCCGGTGCCGTAATTCAAAGTTCAAAAATTCACCATCATCCCAGCATCTCCCGCATCTGCGCGAAGAAGTTCTGCTTCAGCTCGGCGCGGGCCTCGGCGTCGAGCGAGCTGTCGGCGCCGGGGGAGTGGATCTCCAGGAGCTCGCGGGGGATCTCCTGCAGGAAGCGCGAGGGTAGTCTCGGGACCGGCTCGCCCGCGCGCCGGCGGGTGCGGCAGCCCGAGAGGGTGAGACGGTGGCGCGCTCTCGTGATGCCGACGTAGAGGAGCCGCCTCTCCTCGGCGATGGGGTCGTGCGCCGTCCCCTCCGCGACCTCGCTCACGGTACGCGCGTGCGGGAGGATCTCCTCCTCCAGGCCGACCAGAAAGACGTGCGGGAACTCGAGGCCCTTGGCGCTGTGGAGCGTCATCAGGGTGACGACGTTCGGGGCGCCGTCCTTCTCGTCCGAGGCCGGCTCTTCCTCGTTTACGAGCGAGATCCGCTCCAGGAATCCCGCCAGCGAGGGCGGTGACCAGTCCTCCTCCTCGTCGGGCAGCGGCTGCTCCGACCAGGCGCGCTTCTCGTAGGCGCCGATCGAGGCGATGAAGTCGCGCAGGTTGTCGACGCGGATCTCCGCGATCTTGTCGGAGTTGTTCTCCGCTCGGATCGCGTCCTCCAGCTTGAGGCCCCGGAAGAGATCCGTCGCCCAGCGCTCCAGCGAGCCCGCGGCCGGGTCGCCCTCGCGCAGCGCCGCCTCCACGGTCGCGAGCTCGGAGCGTGAGTGGTGGATGAGCGCGACGAAGTGCTTCACGGCCTCGACCGGCGCACGCGTGAGTCCGTCGATCTCATCGACGCGGCGCAGGACCTCCCACAACGGCGCCCGTGAGTCGCGGGCGGACTCCGCGAGGCGGAGCACGGTGGTGCGGCCGATGCCGCGCGTGGGGTAGTTGATTACCCGGCGCAGCGAGACCTCGTCACGCGGGTTCAGGACGAGACGCAGGTACGCCGCCGCATCCGCGACTTCTTTCCGATCGAAGTACGAGGTGCCCCCGACGACGCGGTAGGGGACGTTCGCCGCGCGGAGGGCTTCCTCCAGGACCTTCGACTGCAGGTTCGTCCGGTAGAGGACGGCGAAATCGCCCCACTGGAGCTGCTCGCGGAAGCGACGGATTCCGATCTCGCGGGCGACCATCTCCGCCTCCCGCTCTTCCGCGCTCTTCCCCTCCGCCTCCGCGAACTCCCAGTAGTCGATCCGGGGGCCCTGGCCGTTGCCCGTTCGCATCACCTTCTCCTTGCGCGCCCGGTTGTTGGCGATCAGGGCGTTTGCCGCGTCGAGGATGCGCTGCGTGGACCGGTAGTTCTCTTCGAGGACGACCACCTGCGCGCCGGGAAAATGGCGCTCGAAATCGAGGATGTTGCGGAGGTCGGCGCCGCGCCAGGCGTAGATCGACTGGTCGTCGTCGCCGACGACGCAGAGGTTTCGGTGCGGCCCCGAAAGCAGGCGCGCCATCTCGAGCTGCGCGCCGTTGGTGTCCTGGTACTCGTCGATCATCAGGTAGTGCCAGCGCTTCCAGAGCGCCTCGCGCACTTCCCCGTGCTCGCGCAGGAGACGAACGGGGAGGAGCAGCAGGTCGTCGAAGTCGCAGGCCCCCGCGGCGCGGAGCGCCTCCTCGTAGCGCGGGTAGACCGCCGCGCTCAGCACAGCGTAGTCGTCCGAGCGATTCTCCCTCGTGCGCCCCAGCGCGACCTCCCGCGCCGCTTCCTCCGGGCCCACCATGTGGCTCTTCCAGGAGGAGAGGGTGAAGAGCACGCGCTTGGCGTCGTACTGGTCCTCGCCCGCGGTGGCGACGACGTGCACCTCCTCGGCGATGATCCGCTTGACGAGGGCGAGCTGATCGGCCGTCGCGTAGATGGAGAAGCGTTCCGGCAGCCCCGCCTGCGCCGGGTAGCCGCGCAGGATGCGCGCGCCGAGCGAGTGGAAGGTGGAGAGCGTCAGTCCGCGGGCCGCCTTGCCGATCTGCTTCGCCACGCGCTCGCGCATCTCGTTCGCCGCGCGGTTGGTGAAGGTCACGGCCAGGATCCGACGCGGCTCTACGCCCTTCGCGAGCAGGTGGACGATGCGGTGGACGAGGGTGCGCGTCTTCCCCGAGCCTGCGCCGGCGAGGATCAACACGGGTCCTTCGGTGGCGAGCGCGGCGATGCGCTGTTCGGGGTTCAGGTCGCGGAGGTACGGCGGAACGGCGGACAAGGTGAACGGGTGAACGGGTGAACGGGTGAACGGGTGAACGGGTGAACGGGGGCGGAAAGATAGGGGCGGGCTCCGGCGCTCGTCCACCCCCGTAGCGCGCGATCGGCCATCGGCGATCGGCCGTCGGCAACGGCTTGACCGATCGCTGATAGCCGATCGCAGGGGTGGTGGCGTCGTGGGGCGGTCGCCCGTTTGACGCATCTTCCCGGGGCGGTTATTTTGTGCCGGTCGTAACTGCGGTTTCCATTCCGGGACGGAGGTTTCATGGCGCTGTCCGAGCGCTTCCGTGGGCAGTCGGTCGCCGACATCCTCTCCCAGCGTTCAGCCGAGGCCCCTCAGCACCCGTTCGTCGTGCTGGGCGAGCGTCGGCTTTCGTACGGTCAGGTCGAGGCGCGCGCAGCCGCGTTGGCCGCGGCCCTGTACGAGCTGGGGATCGAGGCGGGCGATCGCATCGCGCTGAACCTTCCCAACTGGCCGGAGTTCGTCGTCGCCATGTTCGCCGCGGCCAAGCTGGGGGCGACGATCGTGCCCCTGAACCCGAAATACACGACGCACGAGCTGCAGTACATGCTCCGGCACTCGGAGTCGGTCGTCGTGGTGACGGCGGAGGTGTGGGGCGGGGTGGACTACCTGGCCCGCTTCGAGAACTTCCTCACCTCGCTGCCGGACCTGCAGTACGTCGTCTCGGTCGGCGAGGAGGACCTGTGGTACGACGACCGGGTGTATCAGTTCGAGGACCTGCTGTCGAGTGGGGAGGGCCGCGCCTTCCCGCAGCCGGACGTCCGTCCGGACGAGGACGTCTTCGCCATCGTCTACACCTCCGGGACGATGGGCAAGCCGAAGGGCGTCTCGCTCACCCACACGAATCTCCTCTCCACCGCCACCGCGACCGCGGACGTGCTCGGACTGCGTGAGGACGATGTCGTCTTCGGCCTGACGACGCTGTTCAACGTCTTTGGAGTGGCTCCGGGGGTGCTGGGCACGGCGGCCGCGGGTGCGACGCTGGTCCTGCAGGACGAGCTGACGCCCGAGGCGGCGCTCGAGGTGGTGGAGCGCCTGAAGGTGACGGTCTACCACGGGTTGCCGACGAGCTTCATCCTCGACCTGCACGAGCCGTCGCTGAAGTCGCGCGATCTCTCCAGCATCCGTACCGGAACGGTGGCCGGCGCGCCGGTCGCGGAGGATCTGGTCGCGCGGATCCGGCGTGAGCTGGTCCCGGAGATCCACATCTCCTACGGGCTGACGGAGACGGGTTCGACGATCAGCATCACGCGAAGCGACGATCCCCCGGGCAAGCAGCTCTCGACGGTGGGGCGGCCGCTGGAGGGAGTGGAGGTGAGGGTACTGGACCTCGACGGGACGCCGCTGCCCGTCGAGTCGATCGGCGAGGTGACGGTGCGCGGGCCGGGCGTGATGCAGGGCTATCACCGTCAGCCGAGCGAAACGGCGCACGCTTTCACCGAGGACGGGTACTTCCTCACGGGCGACCTGGGGATGGTCGACGACGAGGGCTACCTCCACATCCTCGGGCGCCGCAAGGAGATGATCATCCGCGGCGGGTTCAACGTGTACCCGCGGGAGGTGGAGGATCGTCTGCACGCGCATCCCGCGGTCCTGGACGTGGCGGTGGTCGGCCTTCCGCACGAGGTGCTGGGGGAGGTGGCGTGCGCGTGCATCGTTCCCGTCGAGGGCGCGATCGTGACCGGTGAGGAGATCAAGGAGTTCTGCCGCGAGGTAATGGCGGACTACAAGGTGCCGGACCTGGTGCGATTCCTCGACAGCTTCCCGATGACGGGCAGCGGCAAGGTACGGCGAGTGGAGCTCGCGCGAATGATCAGTGCGGAAGAGTCGAGCCGCCGAACGTAGAACCAAGCTAGAGGCTCCTCCGGTCGTCTCCGGTCGGCGGGTGCCAGGTGCAGCGTGCCGAGTGCCAGGGATACCCACCTGGAGCTGGCACCTGGAACTTGGCACTGCCCCGGTAGAGGCCCAGGGGTCTCGTCACGAGAACACACGACGAGACTGTGCGACACATGATTCCAACGACAGGCGCCCGTGCTCCGCACCAGGGCGGCCCGACCTTCCATCCCGCGCCCAATGCGGCGCTCCTGATCGACTTCGACAACGTGACGATGGGCATCCGCAGCGACCTGGGCAAGGAGCTCAAGGCGCTGCTGAACTCGGATGTCATCAAGGGGAAAGTGGCGGTTCAACGCGCGTACGCCGACTGGCGGCGCTACCCGCAGTACATCGTCCCCCTCGCGGAATCCTCGGTCGACCTCATCTTCGCCCCCGCCTACGGCTCCTCCAAGAAGAACGCGACGGACCTGCGCATGGCGATCGACGCCATCGAGCTGGTCTTCACGCGACCGGAGATCGGCACCTTCATCCTGCTGACGGGCGATTCCGACTTCTCCAGCTGCGTGCTGAAGCTGAAGGAGTACGGCAAGTACGTGATCGGCGTAGGGATGCGCGAGTCGTCGAGCGACCTGCTCATCCAGAACTGCGACGAGTACTACTCGTACCACTCGCTCTCGGGGCTCACCCGCGCGGGCGAAGTGGAGGAGTCGCAGGAGGACCCGTGGGTGCTCGCCAAGCGCGCGACACAGCAGATGGTGGCGAACCACGACGTCATGCGGACCGACCGTCTGAAGCAGGTGATGCTCGACCTGGACCCGGCGTTCGACGAGAAGAAGATCGGCTACAACAAGTTCTCGCGGTTCGTGCAGGAGGCGGCGAACAAGGGGGTCTTCCGGCTGCACAAGACGGAGAACGGGCAGCACGAGATCCTGGCGGGTGATGCGGCCGAAGCGGCGCCCGCCGCGGCGTCGGAGAGCGGCAACGGCCGTCGTCGCGGCCGGGACGAGGGCCGGCGCCGCGAGCGGACTCGGCCCGAGGAGCCGCGGGCCGAGCGGGCGCGTGAGGAGCCGGCCGCGGTGCAGCCCGCCGCCGAGCCCGAAGCGCCCGTCGAGGCTCACGTGGAGGCTCACGTGGAGGCTCCGGCGCCCGAAGCGACGGCTGCACCCGCGCCGCCGAGCGAGGAGCGCACCGAGACTGCCGCCGCTCCGGCGGAGCTCGGGCTCGCGAGCGCCTACGGGCTGCTCCAGGAGGCCGTGCGGGCCCTGGGCGGCAGTACCTCGAAGGCGGTGCGGGACGGCGACGTGAAGCGGAAGATGCTCGAGCTCGCGCCCGGCTTCGACGAGGCGGATCTCGGCTTCGCGAAGTTCACTCGCTTCCTGCGTCAGGCGCATGACGCCGAGGTGATCGACCTCCAGCGCACGAGCGGCGGAAACTACGAGGTGTCGCTGCCCGCGACGGGGAAGCGGCTCCCGCCACCCGCCCGCCAGGCGGCGCCGGCGGCCGCGGAGCGGCAGGAGGCGAACGAGCCGAGAGAGCCGAGAGGGCCGAAGGAGACGGCGCAGCCGACCGAATCTGGTAAGCCCGAAAGCGCGAAGGTGGCGGAGTCGGCTCCGGCCGGCGCGCCAGCGCGGGAGGCGCCCCGGGCTCCCGAGCAGGGAGCGCCGGTGGCGGGCGTCGGTCTCCGGACCCGCCGCGGCGGCCGCGGAGCCGCGCCGGCGGGGCCGCCGCCGATCCTCCCGGGTCAGACGGTGCAGGTGACGCGGGGCGGGGCAGCGGCGGAGGCCGCAGAGGTGGCGAAGCCGACGGCCGACGAGACCACCGCTCCGGAGGCGACGGCGGAAGCGGCGCCGACCACCGGCGCTCGCCGCGGGCGGCGTGGTCGGGGGCGGGGACGCGCGGAGCGCGCCGCCGAGCCGGCGGCCGAGAGCCAGCCTGCTGCCGAGGCCCAGCCCGCGCCGGAAACGCCCACGCAGGAGGCCGAGGCGCCCGCGCCGAAGAAGAAGGCGACGCGGGGCCGGGCCCGTGCGCGCGCCGCCGCGCCGGCGAAGCCGGCGTTCTCGGCCGAGGCGCTCGGGCTGCCGCGTGAGCGTGAGGCGACCGAAGCATATCTCACGAACGCGTACCGCGGAGTCGGGAAGAAGACGGCCGAGCAGCTACTCGACGCCTTCGGACGAGACCTCTTCCGCGTGCTCGCGATGGAGCCCGGCCGGGTGCGAGAGGTTCTGGGCGATCGGCGCGCGAACGCGATCCTGGAGCAGTGGCAGGCCGACCATTCCCGTCGCACGGCGGAGCTTCCGGACGCGCCCGCCGCTGCTGAGACCCAGGCGGAGACGCCCGCGGCGGAGGGCGCGGCCAAGCCCCGAGCGCGGCGCGGCGGCCGCGGCGGTCGGAAGAAGGCCACGCCGGCCGCCTGATATGACGGAGACCCCATGGAGCGCCGCGCCCCACCGGGCGCGGCGCTTCGTGCGTGCGGACGCGCTGCCCGCCGCGTTCTATGCCCGGCCGGCCGACGTGGTCGCGCGCGAGCTGCTCGGCCGTCTCGTCGTTCGCGAGGCGGACGGCGTTCGGTGCAGCGCGGAGATCGTGGAGACCGAGGCGTACGTCGGACCGCACGACGAGGCGAGCCACGCGCACGAGCGCTTCGGGCGCACCGCCCGCAACACGGTCATGTTCGGCCCGCCCGGCATCGCGTACGTGTACCTGATCTACGGGATGCACTCGTGCCTGAACGCGGTTACCGGCGGAGAGGGCTTCCCGGCGGCAGTGCTCCTGCGCGCGGCGCGGGCCGTGGACGGCGTCGAGCAGATCCGTGGGCGTCGCCCCGGCCGCCCCGACCGCGAGCTCCTGCGCGGGCCCGGGAATCTGTGCCGGGCGCTCGACGTCGACCGCGCGCTGAACGGGCACCCGCTCGACAGGGCGCCTCTCTGGATCGAGGCCGGCGATCCCGTCCCGGATCGCGAGGTGATGGTCGGACCGCGCGTCGGCATCTCGCGCGCGGTCGATTGGCCGCTCCGCTTCCGCGTGCGGGGCAGTCCGTACGTGACAGGGTGACAAGGGTGAACCGCTGATGAGCGCGAGAGCTGGCCTGGAACTCGACGACCTGATGGATTTCGCCGTGCGCACCGTGCAGCGCGCGGGCGAGATCACGCTCGATCACTTCGGCTCGGCGGCGGTGGAGCGCAAGGGCGACGGCAGCGAGGTGACCGCGGCGGACCGAGCCTCCGAGGCCTTCGTCCAGGCGGCGATCCGGGAGCGCTTCCCGGATGACGCGATTCTGGGCGAGGAGGGCGCGGCGGTGCAGGGGACCAGCGGCCGGCGCTGGATCGTCGATCCAATCGACGCCACGCGTTCCTTCGCGTGCGGGGTGCCGCTGTATGGCGTGCTCCTCGCCCTGGAGGTCGGGGGCGAGGCCGTGCTGGGCTGCTGCCACATGCCTGCGCTCGACGAGACGCTCGTGGCGGCGACGGGCGCGGGTGCCTGGCTGAACGGCCGCCCGACGCGTGTCTCGAGCGTCGCGCGGCTCGACGAAGCGCGCGTCGTCACGTCGGGGCTGGAGTACTGGCGGGACTGGTCGACGGAGGCGGGGCTCACCGGCTGGAACCGGCTGCTCGCCTCCGCGCGCTTCGGACGGACGTGGGGTGACTGCTACGGCTACTTCCTGGTGGCCACCGGCCGGGTCGACGTGCTCGCCGACCCGGCGTCCGGGAACGCCTGGGACTACGCGCCGATGCTCCCCATCCTGAGGGAGGCGGGCGGCCGCTTCACCGCGCTCGGGGGTGGGCCGGTACGCGCCTGGAGCACTGCACTGGCGACGAACGGCGTGGTACACGACGCGGCGGCCGGGTGCTGGGGCGGGCTCCCGGACGACGAGCTGCAGACGGAGGCGGTGCGGGAAAGGCGGGAGGGGTGAGGCGGTGACGAGGTGGAGGGGCCCGGGCGTCGCGCCGGCGCCCGGGCCCGTATCCACTCAGCCCGCGGCATTCCGCACGTTCCCGCACTCTCACCCGGTCACCCGCTCATTCTGTTCACCACCCCGGCTCGGCCCGCAGGGGAAGCCCGCCGGGCAGGATCGTGGCGAAGCTCTCGCCCGCGCGGGCGCCGGCGAGGTTCTCGGGCACGACGAGGAGGCCGTCGGCGGCGGACAGGGAGGAGAGGGCGCCGGAGCTCTGGGTGCCGGTGAGCTCCGCCTCCGCGCTGCCTGCACTCCACCGCAGCCGGACGCGCGCGAAGTGGGTGAGGCCGGGCCTGGCGGCGTAGTCGTCGAGGATCGTCGCTCGGACGGTGGGCGCGAAGACGCGCTCGTGTCCGGCGAGGCGGTGGAGTGCGGGGCGGACGAAGATCTCGAAGGTGACCAGCGAGGAGACGGGGTTGCCGGGGAGGCCGAACCACGGAACCCCGCCGAGCTCATCCAGACGGCCGAAGGCGAACGGGGAGCCGGGCCGCATGCGTACGCGCCAGAATGCCTCACGCAGGCCGAATTCCCGAAGCACTCTCCGCACGTAATCGTGCTCTCCCACGGAGAGCCCCGCCGTGGTGACGAGGGCGTCGCAGCCGAGTGCGCGCTCCAGATGGTCCCGTAGACTCTCCGGCGTGTCCGCGGCGATGCCGAGGAGGCGGGCCTCCGCGCCGCATTCCGCCAGGGCGGCGGCGAGCGCGTAGCTCGTGGAGGAGACGATCTTCCTGCCCGCCATCACCTCTGCGAATCCGTGGATGTCGACGAGCTCGTCGCCGGAGGTAAGGACGGCGACGACGGGACGGCGTCCCACGGAGAGCTCAGCACAACCCAGCGCGGCCGCGACCCCGAGCTCCGCCGCGCCCAGGCGGATCCCTTTGCCGAGCGCGAGCTGTCCCCGCCGCAGATCCTCACCGCGCGGGCGGACGTTGCGACCCGCGTCGGCGTCGGAGAGCACGCGGACTCGCGCTCCGGCCGCGCCGATCGCCACGCCGCCATCGGTGTGCTCGACGCGGATCACCGAGTCGGCGCCCTGGGGTACCGGAGCGCCGGTCATCACCCGAACCGCCGTGCCCGCCCGCAGCGCCGAGGATGGGAAGTGCCCCGCCGCGACGTCGTCCGCGACGGGCAGTTCGCGCGGCTGTTCCGGTGATGCGCCCCGGACGTCGGCGGCGCGCACCGCGAAGCCGTCCATCGCGCTGTTGTCCCAGGGCGGCAGGTCGACGGGTGCGCGGATGTCCTCCGCGAGCGCGGCGCCGAGGCAGTCGAGGAGCGGACGGCGCTCGGGAGGGAGCGCAGGGACCGCCCGGAGAATGGTGTCGCGCGCCTCCTCCACGCTCACCCAGTCTGCGGCGCCAGCACTTACCATCGCGAGTTCTCTCCTCGACGCGTACGCGTCAGGCACCCGTCGGCCGGAAGGGCGCGGAATCGGCGATCTCCCGGGCGCGCCGGCCGTCCTCGGGTGTGTTGACGTTCAGGAGCACGACGGCCGGGTCGCCCCAGCGGCGCACTGCCTCGAGTGGCAGCGTTCGCACCCGCACGGAATCCAGCAGCGCGCGCATCGGCAGCTCGCGGCGCGCCAGGCGGCCTTCGATTCCGGGGATGCAGCGCACGGAATAGTACGCGCACAGCGGCTGCACGACGAGGTCGGGACCGACCGGAGCGACGGCGTCGAAGTCATCGCCCGCTCCGAGCGCGGCGATCTCGCGGAGGAGGCCGCTGGGAACGAAGGGGAGATCGCATGCGATGCAGAGTGCGCCGGACAGGCCACGCTCCGCCGCCCAGTGCAGGACCGCGTGGACCCCCGACAGCGGCCCGCAGCCCGGGAGACGATCGGCGACGATCGGCAGGCCCAGGTGTGCGAAGTCCGCAGGATCGTTCGCGTTGACGATCACGCGGTCCGCCGCACCCGCTGCCGCGAGAAGCACCCGGGCCAGGAGAGTCGAGTCTCCGACCGTCGCGAACGTCTTCGGGCTGCCATAGCGCCGGCTGTGTCCGCCGGCGAGGATGGCGGCGAGCGGCGCGCGCGCCTCCGTCACGCCGGGACCGGCTCGGCCCGGGTGGCGACGACGTGCTCTGCGCCGGTGTAGACGTTGAAACGCCCCGCGCGCAGAAAGCCGATCAGGGTCATCCCGACCTCCTCGGCGAGCTCCACGGCGAGGCTCGATGGCGCCGAGACTCCCACGAGGATGCCGATCCCCGCGCGCGCCGCCTTCTGTACGAGCTCGAAGGAGAGTCGACCGCTCATCAGCGCGACGCGGCCGGTGAGCGGGAGCTCGCCACCGAGAAGCGACGCACCGACGAGCTTGTCCAGCGCGTTGTGTCGGCCGACGTCCTCGCGCAGACGGAGCAGGTGGCCGGCGGTGTCGAAGAGCGCGGCGGCGTGGAGGCCGCCCGTTCGCTCGAAGATCCGTTGCGCGGCGCGGAGCCGGTCCGGCAGGCCGAGCAGCACATCGGCGCGAACGGCCCCGGCCCCACGCGCCGGCGGCGGAGTCGGGCCGCACGCAGCCTCGATGGATGCCTTTCCGCAGATGCCGCAGCTGGAGCTCGTGTAGGAGTTCCTCTCGATCCGCGCGGGGTCGAAGGGTGCATCGTCCGCGAGCTCGACGGTCACGACGTTGTATCGCTGCACGCCGTCACCCGGCGCCGTGCAGTAGCGGATCGCGCGGACGTCGTCCGCCGAGCGGACCAGGCCTTCATCGTAGAGAAATCCGGCCGCCAGCTCGAAATCGGCACCGGGCGTGCGCATCGTGACGCTGAGGCGCCGGGGCGCCTCACTGCCGCGTGCGACGCGGATCTCGAGCGGCTCCTCGGTGGCGAGAACGTCTCGCCGCACGCGCCTCCGCATGCCGCTCCCGTCCTCCTCGATGACGTCCACGCGCCGCCGCGCGGTGCTGGCCGGCCGCGCCCCCGCCTCAGCTCGCATGTTGCGCCTCCGGTGCCTGGTCGTAGTCGAAGTCACCCGCCCCGCGTGTCGGCTCGACCGTGATGATCACGAACTTCGACGTGGGCGTGTTGCTCTTCTCCGCCACGCTGTCGATGGGCACGAGCACGTTCGTTTCCGGAAAGTACGTGGCGGCGCACCGGCGCGGGATGGGGTAGGGAACGACGACGAAGCGCCTCGCCACGCGACGCCGGCCCTGGAAGTGGCCGATCAGATCGACGATCTGGCCGGCATGCAGCCCCATCTGGCGGACATCGTCCTCGTTCAGAAGGATCACGCGGCGCTCGTGGTGGATGCCCCTGTAACGGTCGTCCAGTCCATAGACGGTGGTATTGAACTGGTCGTGGCTGCGGATCGTCATCATCACGAGCTGGCCCGGCTCCAGGCGGTGCTCGGGGATGGGGTGCACGGTGAAGTTGGCCCGGCCGTTCGCGGTCCGGAACTCCCTCCGGTCGCGGGCGAGGTTCGGAAGATAGAAGCCGCCCGGCAGGCGCGCGCGGCGGTTGTAGTCGCCGAAACCAGGGACAACACGCTCGATGTGGTCGCGGATGCGGTCGTAGTCGGCGGCGAGCGCTTCCCACTCGACGGTCGTACGACCTCCGAGCGTGGCGCGGGCGATGGCCGCCACGATGGCCGGCTCGCTCCTCAGCCGGTCGGAGGCGGGCGGCAGGCTCCCGCGCGACATGTGGACGATCCCCATCGAGTTCTCTACCGTCACGAACTGCGGCCCCGTCGCCTGGACGTCGAGCTCCGATCGCCCGAGCGTGGGCAGGATGAGCGCCTGCTCGCCGGTGACCAGGTGGCTGCGGTTGAGCTTGATGGAGACCTGCGCGGTGAGACGGCAGCGGCGCAGCGCCTCGGCGGTGTACGCCGTGTCCGGCGTGGCGGAGAGGAAGTTGCCGCCCATCGCGAGAAAGACTCTCGCCTTCCCCTCGTGCATGAGCTTGATGGCACCGACGGCGTCGGCGCCGTGCTCGCGCGGCGGCTCGAAGCCGAACTCGCGGGCGAGAGCGTCGAGGAAGGTCGGCGTGGGTCGCTCCCAGATCCCCATCGTCCGGTCGCCCTGCACGTTGCTGTGGCCGCGCACGGGCAGCACACCGGCGCCCGGCTTGCCGATGCTACCCTTGAGCAGCAGCAGGTTGACGCACTCCTGGATGGTGCCGACGGCGTTCCGGTGCTGCGTGAGGCCCATCGCCCAGGAGACGATGACGCGCTCGTTCGCGATCACCATCTCCGCCAGCTCGCGGATCTGCTCACGGGTGATCCCGCTCTGCTCCACGATCCGGTCCCAGCTCTCGGCGCGCAGATCGGCGACGACCTCGTCGAAGCCGGCGGTGTGCGTGCGGATGAACTCGTGATCGAAGACCGTCCCGGGGGAGCGATCCTC
>DASSTO010000020.1:0-27685 GCA_035707865.1 Longimicrobiaceae bacterium
ACGAGGATGCGCAGCTCGCGGCCGGCCTGAATGGCGAAGCAGCGCTCCACGCCGGGGAAGGAGGTGGCGATCTCCTCGAGCCGCTCGAGCCGCTTCACGTACGTCTCGAAGTTCTCGCGCCGCGCGCCGGGCCGCGAGCCGGAGATGGCGTCGCCCGCCGTGACGAGGAAGGTCTCCGGGTAGCGGTGCGGCTCCTCGTCGTGGTGCGCCTTGATGGCGTTGAGTACCTGGTCCGGCTCGTTGTACTTCTTGCAGAGGTTCCAGCCGAGCTCCACGTGGGTGCCCTCGTGCTCGTGCGTCAGGCCCTTGCCGATGTCGTGCAGCAGCCCCATGCGCTTCGCCATGGTGACGTCGAAGCCCATCTCGGCCGCCATGTTGCCGGCGAGCAGCGCGACCTCCTTCGAGTGCAGGAGCTGGTTCTGGCCGTACGAGGTGCGGAACTTCAGCCGGCCGAGCACCTTGACGATCTCGGGGTGAAGGCCGTGGATGCCGAGCTCGTAGAGGATCTCCTCGGCGGCCTCGCGCATCCCGTTCTCCACCTCCTTGCGGCTCTTCGCCACCACGTCCTCGATGCGGCCCGGGTGGATGCGGCCGTCGGAGACGAGCTTTTCGAGGGCGATGCGCGCCGTCTCGCGGCGCACCGGGTCGAAGCCGGAGAGCACCACCGCCTCGGGCGTGTCGTCGATGATGACGTCGATGCCCGTCGCCTGCTCGAAGGCGCGGATGTTCCGCCCCTCGCGGCCGATGATCCGGCCCTTCATCTCGTCGGAGGGCAGCGAGACGACCGACACCGTCGTCTCGGCGGTATGGTCGGCCGCGATCCGCTGGATGGCGAGCGAGATGATCTTCTTCGCCTCGCGCTCCGCGTCGCGTTTCGCCTCCTCCTTGATCTCGCGGAGACGCTGCGCGGCCTCGGCCTTGGCGGCCTCCTCCATGTCGTGCATGAGCTGGCGGCGCGCCTCGTCCGCGCTCAGCCCGGCGAGCGATTCCAGGCGCTGCTGCACCTCGCCCACCCGGCGGGTGAGCTCGGCGCCGCGCTCCTCCACGGCCTTCTCGCGCTGCGAGAGCTGCTCGGCGCGCTGGTCCTGCGCCTGGACCTTCTCGTCGAGGAGCTGGAGCTTGCGGTCGAGCGCCTCCTCGCGCTCCTCAATGCGGCGCTCGGCGCGCTCGATCTCGTCACGGCGCCGGTTCTCCTCGCGCTCCCACTCCTCCTTGGCGCGGAAGGCCTCCTCCTTTCCGGCGAGGACCTCGGCCTTGCGGCGGCTCTCGGCGTCCTGCTCGGCCTGGGAGAGGATGCGCGCGCGTTCCTCCTCGGCGGTCGCACGGGCGCGCTTCAGCCGGGAGAGCTCGGTCGCGCGGCCCGCGAGGAAGCCGACGATCGCGGCGACGAGCGCTGCGACGAAGGCGATCAGGAGAGTGTCCATGCGGATCTATCGGGTACGGGCATGTGCCCGTGATCGGTGAACGAAGTCGCTTCCCACCTTCGCGGTCCGGCGAAGGCGGAGGGCGCGGGGCGCCCATCCAACCCCGGGAGCGTTCCCTCGGGAAGACCGCCGCGGGCAGGAGCGCCCGGGCGCGACGAGGCGGGAAGACCCACGAATGAACAATAGACAGGGGCGGCAGAGGGGCGCAAGCCCTTGCGCCGCGCCGCCCTCCGGCCACAGGGCCTACGGCCGGTTGGAGGCGCCGCCCTCTTCGGCCGCGTGCTCGAGCAGGTCCGCGAGCAGCATGGAGCGACGCTCGACCTCCTCGCGCAGCAGCCGAAGCTCCTCGCGGGTGCGGAAGAGCTCGTCGGTGATGACGAGCGCCGCCAGCACCGCCCGGCGGTGGGTCTCGAGGGTGCTGCCGGTGCCCAGCGCACCGATCGTCGCGTCCACGTGCGCGGCGACGGCGTGGGTGTACTCGGGCGGCGCGTCGGAGCGCAGGATGTGACGCTCACCGGCGATCTCGACGGTGACGCTGTTCTTCCGCGACTGCTTCGGAGGGCTCATGGCTCGATCCCCAGGGCGCCGAGCCGGCGCAGCACGCCGGTGACACGCTTCCTCGCCTGCACCATCCGGCTGCGCAGCACGGCGTTCTCGGCTCGCAGCCGGCGCAGCTCCTCGGCGGTGTCCTCCGGGCGGTCGCCCCTGCCCGCGAACGCCTCCAGCGTGCGCCGCATCCGGACGATCTCCTCCTCGGCCTCGAGAGCACGGCGACGCCACGTCGCCACGGCGACGGCCGCCTCCTCGACGCGATGCTCCAGCCGCTCCCACGAGCGAGGCAGCGGGGCGCGCTCGGATCGATCAGCGGCGCTGGACATCCAGTTCCTCGCCGAGGGCTCGCAGCACCGCGTCCACCGCCCGGTCCACCTCTTCGTCCGTCAGCGTCCGCTCGGAATGGCGGAAGCGCAGCCGCCACGCGAGACTGCGCGTCCCCTCCGGAACGCCCTTCCCCGCGTAGAGGTCGAACGGCCACGCGCGCTCCAGCAGGTCGCCCCCCGCCGCCCGCAAGACCGCGTCCACCTGCGCGGCCTCGGTGCCGTCGGGCACGAGCAGCGCGA
The DNA here is from genome assembly GCA_035707865.1 of Longimicrobiaceae bacterium. Taxonomy (GTDB): domain Bacteria; phylum Gemmatimonadota; class Gemmatimonadetes; order Longimicrobiales; family Longimicrobiaceae; genus DASSTO01. The sequence goes on from DASSTO010000020.1 coordinate 2,543, forward strand.
GGTCGCGCTCGACCGCGGGGAACTCCGGCAGCGGCCGGTAGACCGGTTGAGGCACCTCCAGGCGGCCGGGCAGAACCAGCTCGACGGCGAAGACCGGCTCCGCCCACGCGGGTGCGTCCACGGCATCCGCGCGGACCCGCCCTCCCTGCCCCGCTACCCCGCCCTCCGTCGAGACGACGTGGTACCGCTGCCGGTCGTCGAGCACCCCGCCGGCCGCCCCACCTCCGGCGGGAACGACCGCGCCGAGGCCGAGCGCATCCACGGTCTCCTTCAGTAGCGCCTCCAGGTCCCACAGGTCCCAGACCGGAGAGGCTCCGCTCCAGTGCGTCGGCCGGCTCGCGCCGGTGAAGACGGCGGCGAGGCGGATCTCTTCCGACGGCAGCGCGCCGGCCTCGCCTGGAGCGAAGACGGTGCCCGCTTCGAAGAGGCGCACGTCGCGGGTCCCGTGAGACCAGTTGTGCTCGACGCGCCGCAGGAGGCCAGGCAGCAGCGACGCGCGGAGCTGGCTCTCCTCGGCGGAGAGAGGGTTCAGGAGCGGCACGCGCTCGGGTGCCGCCGACGCGAACGCGGCGGTGCGCGCCTCCAGAAAGCCCCAGCGCGTGAGCACCTCGCGCGCGCGGCGCAGGACCGGGACGAACGGATCCTCCCGGGCCCGGCTCGGCCGGTACGCCAGCAGCTCCTCGGGAAACGAGTCGTAGCCGCGACGGCGCGCGACCTCCTCGATCAGGTCCACCTCGCGCGTCACATCCGGGCGCCAGCCGGGAACAGTCACCCGGAGGACGTCGCCGTCCTCTCGCGACACGAACCCGATCGGCGCCAGGAGCGCGGCGATCTCCGCGCCGTCCACATCCACTCCGAGCACACGCGCCACGCGCGCGGGGCGCAGCGAGATCTCGGCGGGCGCGAAGCCGCGCGGCCGGAGATCGAGCGCCACCTGCTCCGCCGCCCCGTCTGCCGTGGCCACGATCAGGTCGACCACCCTCCGCAGCGCTGCAGGCTGCAACGCCGGGTCGACGCCGCGCTCGAAGCGGTACGAGGCATCGGTGGAGAGCCCGAGCCCCCGCGCGGTCTTCCGCACCAGGCGCGGGTCGAAGAGGGCGCACTCGATGAAGACGTCGCGCGTCTCCTCCGTCACCTCGCTCTCCTCACCGCCCATCACTCCCGCGAGCGCGACCGGACGCTCCGCGTCGGCGATCACCAGCGAGTCGCCCCCGAGCTCGCGCTCCACCCCGTCCAGCGTGCGGATCGCCTCGCCCGCTACCGCGCGTCGCACGCGGATCTCCGGCCCGGCGAGTCGCGCCAGGTCGAACGCGTGCACCGGCTGGCCCAGCTCGTGAAGGACGTAGTTGGTGGCGTCGACCACGTTGTTGATGGGCCGCAGCCCCGCCGCGCGCAGCCGCGTCGCCAGCCACTCGGGCGACGGGCCCACCCGCACGCCGCGCACGACGGCGGCGGCGTAGCGCGGGCAACCCTCGGCATCCTCGATTCGCACCCGCACCCCGGCCACCGCGCCCTCGTTCCCGGCCCCGTCCAGTGTCAGCTCCGGCGCCCCCGGAGAGAAAGGCGCCAGCCGGACGTCGGCGACGCCGCCCGGCGCGAGCTCCCGCGCCACGCCGACGTGGGAGAGGAGGTCGGGGCGGTTGGGGGTGACGTCCACCACCAGGCGGGCATCGTCCAGGCCGAGCTGCTCGACGAAGGGGGTACCCGGTTGGAACTCGCCGTGGAGCGCCATCAGCCCCGTATGGTCCCGGCCCAGGCCGAGCTCGCGCGCGGAGCAGAGCATCCCCTCCGAGACCTCCCCGCGCAGCTTCGCCTTGCGGATCTGCACCCCGCCCGGCAGGCGCGCCCCCACGGGCGCGAAGGGATACATACCACCCGCCTCGACGTTCGGCGCGCCACACACCACCTGGAGGCGCTCCTCGCCGCCCGCGTCGACCGCGCAGATCCGCAGCCGGTCGGCGTTGGGATGCGGACGAACCGACTCCACCCGCGCGATCGTGATGTCACCGATCTCCGCGCCGAGTTCGATCAGCTCGTCGACCGGAGCGCCCAGCATCCCCAGCCGCTCCGCGAGTTCCCCGGGCGGAGAGGTGATCGTGGGGGCGATGGACTGGAGCCAGCGATAGGAGATGTTCATAGGTCGTCGGTCTTCAGCCGTCGGCCGTCAGTCCGAGGGGCGAGCCGGTGCCGTAGCGTAGCGTGCGGGACCGACAGCCGACGACCGACGACCGACGACCTCAAACGAATTGTTCCAGGAACCGGACGTCGTTCTCGTACAGGAGTCGGATGTCCGGGATTCGGTAACGCTGCATGGCGATGCGCGCCGGGCCCATGCCGAAGGCGTAGCCGGTGTAGCGCTCGGGATCGTAGCCGACGGCCTCGAAGACGGCCGGATCGACCATCCCCGCGCCCATGATCTCCATCCAACCAGTGCGCTTGCACGCGCTGCAGCCCGCGCCCGCGCAGATCTGGCAGGAGACGTCCACCTCCGCCGAGGGCTCCGTGAAGGGAAAGAACGACGGGCGGAAGCGCGTCCGTGTGTTCGGGCCGAAGAAGCGGCGCGCGAACTCGGAGAGCGTCGCCTTGAAATCGGCGAAGGTGATCCCCTCGTCGACCGCGAGGCCCTCGACCTGCTCGAAGGCGGGTGCGTGGCTCGCGTCGAACGGATCGCGGCGGTAGACCATCCCGGGCACCACGACCCGCACGGGCGGCTCGAACGCCTCCATCACCCGCGCCTGCGCGGGCGAGGTGTGCGTCCGCAGGACGACACCTTCGCGCAGGTAGAAGGTGTCGTGCATGTCCACCGCGGGGTGGTCGAGTGGAGTGTTGAGCTTCTCGAAGTTGTACTCCACCGTCTCCACCTCCGGGCCGCGCACGCGCGCGAAGCCGAGGTCGCGGAAGATCTCGCAGATCTCCTCGACCACCAGCGTGACGGGGTGAAGGCCACCGCGCCAGCGCGCCCGGCCCGGCAGGGTCAGATCCAGAGAAGGACCTCGCCGGGGCGCCGCGGCGAGGGAGGCGGTGCGCTCCTCGATCGCCGCCGTGAGCGCCGCCTTCACCCGGTTGGCCTCCGCGCCCACAGCCGGGCGCTCGTCCTGCGCGAGCTGCCCCAGCCCGCGCAGGATCCCGGTCAGGCGACCCTTGCGGCCCAGGAGATCCACGCGCAGGCGCTCCAGCTCGTCGACGGAGGCTGCCCCCGCCACGGCCCGCGCGCCCTCCTCCGCGAGGCCCTTCAACTGCTCGATCAACTCGTTCGGCATCTCTTCCCACTCGTTCTCGCGCCCGGGCGCGCCCGGGCGCCCGCGGGACCGTCAATTTGCGGGACCACCCCGGCTTTGGCTACCCCGAACAGAAGCGGCGCGGGTGATCTCCACCCGCGCCGCAGAGCTCCCGGTAGCGACAACGCTCAGCCGAGCTTGGCCTTCGCCTGGTCCGCCAGCTCGCCGAACGCGTTCGGGTCGCGAATCGCCAGGTCGGCCAGGATCTTCCGGTTCACCTCGATGCCGGCCAGCTTCAGGCCGTTCATGAAGCGCGAATAGGAGAGGTCGTGCTGGCGCGCCGCGGCGTTGATCCGGACGATCCAGAGCCGGCGGAAGTCGCGCTTGCGGTTCTTGCGGTCCCGGTAGGCGTAGCGCCACCCGCGCTCGACCGCCTCCTTCGCCGTCTTGTAGAGGTTCTTGCGCCGGCCGAAATAGCCCTTGGCATGCTTGAGGATCTTGTTCTTGCGCTTCAGGCGCGCGACGTTGTTGCTAACGCGAGGCATGGTTCGCTCCCAGCCAGAAGGTGATCAGAAGTACGCGTCACGCCAGGATGAGGCGCTTCACGCGCTTCTCGTCCGACTTGGCGATCAGGGCGGAGTCGCGCAGATGGCGCTTCCGCTTCGGCGACTTCTTCGTCAGGATGTGGCTGTGGTACGCGTGCCCGCGCTTCACGTGGCCCTTCGCCGTCTTCTTGAACCGCTTCGCCGCACCGCGGTGCGTCTTCATCTTCGGCATGATCTTCCTCTCGTATGAGTCACCGTCGCCGGTGCACTACTTGGCCACGGGCGCGAGCACCATCGTCATGCTCCGCCCCTCCATCGTCGGGTTGCTCTCCACCTTGCCCACGTCCGCGATCTCCTGCACCACCCGGTCGAGGACCTCGCGGCCCAGCTCCGGGTGCGCCATCTGACGCCCGCGGAACATCATCGTGAGCTTGACCTTGTTTCCCTCCTCCAGGAAGCGACGCGCGTGCCGGATCTTGAAGTCGAAGTCGTGCTCCTCGATGCCGGGGCGCATCTTCACTTCCTTGATCTGCACCTGGTGCTGCTTCTTCCGCGCCTCGCGCGCCTTGCGCTGCTCCTCGTAGCGGAACTTCCCGTAATCCATGATCCGGCAGACGGGCGGCCGGGCCATGGGCGCCACCTCCACCAGGTCCAGGTTCGACTGCTCCGCGATCTCGAGCGCCCGCTCGATCGGCAAGATCCCCAGCTGCTCGCCCGCCGGATCGATCACGCGGACCGGGCTGATGCGGATCTGGTGGTTGACACGCGTTCTCTCGTTGATGGCTGTCGCTCTCGGAAAGAGGGATACGAAAACGGCGGATCCGTATACACGGGCCCGCCGAAAACACGCTCCCCCGCCCGGAGGAGCGCTCTCGTGGACCCGGCGGCATCATCCGGTCGCGGACCGGAGCCGAAAGGTGAGGAGCCCGACGGCTCCTACTTCGCCAGATTGTCCGGGGAATGTATTGGCGCGGCAACCCGGCGTCAAGGACGTGGGTTACCCGCCATCAGTCATCAGTAAACCGATAACTGGTGACTTCCGTCTCACCCCTCCAGCCCCAGCTCCAGCGCTTTGCCCTCCTTCTGCGCCGCGAGCTGGCGAACGAGCTCCCCGCGGTCTAGGATCACCTGCTTGCGGCCCGCGCCGCGGATCCGCACCGCCGCGGTGCCCGCCTCGGCCTCGCGACCGCCGACGACCGCCATGTAGGGGACCTTCTGGGTCTCCGCCTCGCGGATCTTGTAGTTGAGCGTCTCGTTGCGGTCGTCGAGCTCCGCGCGAAGGCCCGCGGCGCGGAGCTGGGCGGCGAGCCCTCGCGCACTCTCCACCTGGTCGTCCGAGATGGGGAGGACCGCCACCTGCACGGGCGCCAGCCAGAGCGGGAAGGCACCGGCGAAGTGCTCGACGAGAATGGCGATGAAGCGCTCGAAGGAGCCGAAGATGGCGCGGTGGATCACGACCGGCCGGTGCTCCTGGTTGTCCTCGCCCACGTAGGTGAGATCGAAGCGCTCCGGCGCCAGGTAGTCGAGCTGGATCGTCCCGAGCTGCCACTGCCGCCCGATGGAGTCGGTCACGTCGAAGTCGATCTTCGGGCCGTAGAAGGCACCGTCTCCGGGCTTCAGCTCGTACTCCAGCCCCGTGGCCTCCAACGCGGCCCGGAGCGAGGCCTCGGCGCGCTCCCAGAGCTCGTCGCTCCCCAGCCGCACCTCCGGGCGCGTGGAGAACTTGGCCGTGTAGGTGAGGCCGAGCACGTTGTAGAAGTAGTCGATCAGCCCCACGAGCCGCTTCACCTCGGTCTCGATCTGCTCCTCGGCCAGATAGATGTGCGCGTCGTCCTGCTGGAACTGCCGCACGCGCGTCAGCCCCGAGAGCGCGCCCGAGAGCTCGTTACGGTGCAGCACGTCCTGCGTGGCGAAGCGCACCGGCAGCTCGCGGTACGAGTGCTTCTTCGAGCCGTAGAGGATGTGGTGCGAGGGGCAGTTCATCGGCTTCAGCGAGAAGTCGTGCTCACCCGTCTCCCGGTCGTAGACCAGGAACATGTTCTCGCGATACTTGCCCCAGTGCCCGGAGATCTCCCAGAGCCCCTTGTTGAACATCAGCGGCGTCTTGACCTCGTCGTAGCCGTTCACCGCGAGGACGCCGCGCATCCAATCCGCGAGCTGCCCGTAGAGGAGCGTGCCGCGCGGCGTCCAGAACGCGGCGCCGGGCGCGAAGGGGCTGAACATGAAGAGGTCCAGCTCGCGCCCGAGGCGTCGGTGGTCGCGCTTCCTCGCCTCCTCGATCCGCGTCAGGTAGGCGTCGAGCTCCGGACGGGTGAACCACGCCGTGCCGTAGATGCGCTGCAGCATCTGGCGGTTCGAGTCGCCGCGCCAGTAGGCGCCCGCCGCGTTGAGCAGCTTGAAGTGCTTGAGCCGCCCCGTCTCCGGCACGTGCGGGCCGCGGCAGAGGTCGAGGAAGGGGCCGTTCCGGTACACGGTGATCGTCTCGTCGTCGCCCAGCTCCTCCAGGCGCTCCAGCTTGAGCGGATCGTCGGCGAAGAGCTCGCGCGCCTCCTCCTTGGTCACCCGCCGCCGCTCGAAGGGCTGGTTCTCCTCCGAGACCTGCGCCATCTCGCGCTCGATCTCCTCGAGCTCCTCGGGAGTGAACGGCCTCTCGACCTCGAAGTCGTAGTAGAAGCCGTCCTCGATCGCCGGCCCGAAGCCGATCTTCGCCTCCGGCCTCACCCTGCGGACCGCGGTGGCGAGGACGTGCGCGGCGGAGTGGCGCAGCACGCCGAGCGCCTCGGGGTCGCGCTCGGTGAGGATGGCGATCGTGGCATCCTCCTCCAGCGGGCGCATGAGGTCGACGACCCGGCCGTTCACCCGCGCCGCGAGCGCAGCACGCGCCAGCCTCGGGCCGATCGACTCGGCCACCTGGAGCACGGTGGTGCCGTGCGGGTAGGTCCGCTCGGAGCCGTCGGGGAGCGTCACTCGCACGTGCTGGGTCGTCTCGGGCGTCTGCGTCATGCCGGGATCTCGCTTCGGGTGGTCTCGTGGTGCGCGGAAATTAAGCGACGCGGGCGGAAAGAAAAAGAAGCGGTCCCCGCCGCGGGGCGGGGACCGCTGGCGACGGGGCTCTCACCCCGCCGCGCCCGAGCCGCCTGGCTCAGTACATCCCCTCCATGCCGCCCGGCATGCCGCCACCGGCCGGGGCGCCGGCGCCCTTGGGCTCCGGCTTCTCCACCACCACGCTCTCCGTGGTGAGAAGCAGCCCCGCGATGGAGGCGGCGTTCTGCAGCGCGGTGCGCGTCACCTTCGTGGGGTCGATCACGCCCGCGTCCACCAGGTCCTGGTACTCGTCGGTCCGCGCGTTGTAGCCGAAGTTCTTGTTGTTGTTGCTGCGGACCTTCTCGACCACGATCGAGCCCTCGACGCCCGCGTTCGTGGTGATCTGGCGGATCGGCTCCTCCAGCGCGCGCTCGATGATGCGCACGCCGATGTTCTCGTCCGCGTCGTCGAGCGTGAAGCCGCGGATGGCCTTCTGGGCCCGCAGCAGCGCCACGCCGCCGCCGGGGACGATGCCCTCCTCCACCGCCGCGCGCGTCGCATGCAGCGCGTCCTCGACGCGGGCCTTCTTCTCCTTCATCTCCGTCTCGGTCGCGGCGCCGACGTTGATCACCGCCACGCCGCCGGCGAGCTTCGCCAGGCGCTCCTGCAGCTTCTCGCGGTCGTAGTCGCTCGTGGACTTGTCGATCGCCGCGCGGATCTCCTTGATCCGGCCCTGGATCGCCTCCTCGGCGCCCGCGCCGTCCACGATCGTCGTGTTGTCCTTGTCGACGACGATGCGCTTCGCGCGGCCCAGGTCGCTGAGCACGGCGTTCTCCAGCTTGAAGCCGACCTCCTCCGAGACCACCTGGCCGCCGGTGAGCACGGAGATGTCCTGCAGCATCGCCTTGCGGCGGTCACCGAAGCCCGGCGCCTTCACGGCGCAGACCTTCAGCGTGCCGCGCAGCTTGTTGACCACCAGCGTGGCGAGCGCCTCGCCCTCCACGTCCTCCGCGATGATCAGGAGAGGACGGCCCTGCTGGGCGACCTTCTCCAGCACCGGGAGGAGGTCCTTCATCGAGCTGATCTTCTTGTCGTGGATCAGGATCAGCGCGTCCTCGAGGACGGCCTCCATCCGGTCCGGATCGGTGACGAAGTACGGCGAGACGTAGCCGCGGTCGAACTGCATCCCGTCGACCGTCTCCAGCGTCGTCTCCAGGCCCTTCGCCTCCTCGACGGTGATCACGCCGTCCTTGCCGACCTTCTCCATCGCGTCGGCGATCAGGTTGCCGATCTCCTCGTCGTTGTTCGCCGAGATCGTGCCGACCTGCGCGATCTCCTTCTTGCCCGCGGTCTCGACCGAGAGGTTCTTCAGCTCCTCGATCACCTTCTCGACGGCCTTGTCGATGCCGCGCTTCAGGCTCATCGGGTTCGCACCGGCGGTGACGTTCTTCAGACCCTCGCGGAACACCGCCTGGGCGAGCACCGTCGCCGTGGTCGTGCCGTCGCCGGCCAGGTCGCTCGTCTTGGTCGCGACCTCCTTCACCATCTGCGCACCCATGTTCTCGATCGGGTCCTCCAGCTCCACCTCCTTCGCCACGCTCACCCCGTCCTTGGTGATGAGCGGGGAGCCGAACTTCCGATCGATCACGACGTTGCGGCCCTTCGGGCCGAGCGTCACCTTCACCGCCTCCGCCAGCTTGTCGACGCCCTTCTTCAGCGCCGCGCGCGCCTCGGTGTTGAACACCAGGTCCTTCGCAGCCATGGAATCACTCCAGAGTTGAAATGAGAAGTCAGTAGCCAGAAGTCCGAAGAGGACCGGACCGGGCACCCCGGCCCCGCTCGGCTCTCTCCGTCTCTCGTCAGCCGATCACCGCCAGCACATCGGACTCACGCAGGATCAGCAGCTGCTGGTCCTCCACCGTCACCTCCGTGCCGCTGTACTTCCCGTAGAGCACCTTGTCGCCCACCTTCAGCTCCATGTCGATCCGCTTGCCGTCCTCGACGCGGCCCGCGCCGACGGCGACGACCTCGCCCTGCTGCGGCTTCTCCTTCGCGGTATCCGGGATGTAGAGGCCGCCCCGCATCTGCTCCGCCTCCTCGAGCGGCTTGACGACAACGCGGTCTGCGAGCGGCTTGACCTTGAGATCGGTCGCGGTGGCCATAGCGCGTGCCCCTCCCTGTGATGTGGATTGATGGAATCTCGTTAGCACTCATCTTTCATGAGTGCTAACAACAACCCGGTAATGTAGGCGCGTCGGCGCGGCTGTCAAGCGGTACCCGCACCCGGCGCGCGCCCGGCTCGGAGCAGGCGGCGTGCCGCAAGAACTCCGCCAGGTCGACCGACCCCGGGCCGGCCGGTATGCCGCCGCGGCAGAGGGGGGTGAAGGGGTGACAGACGGTCGGGCTACTCCTCCCGATACGGCACCTCGACGACCAGGCCGTCGAAGGCCGCCGTGGTCTGGGGGAAGATGGCGCGGGCCTCGCGCTCGAGCGCGCGCGGGTCGTCGGCGTAGCGGGGGGAGAAGTGGGTGAGGACGAGGCGGTGGACGCCTGCATCACGGGCGAGGCGCGCGGCCTCGGCGGCGGTGGAGTGCCCCGTGATGGCGGCGCGCTCGGCCTCGTCCTGCGCGAAGGTGGCCTCGTGGACGAGGAGGTCGGCGCCGGCGGCGGCCTCCGCGGTGTGGCGGGAGGGGCGGGTATCGCCGGAGAGAACGACGGTCCGTCCGGGCCGCGGCGGGCCGACGACCTCGGCGGCCGAGATGACGCGGCCGTCCACCTCGACGGACTCGCCGTGGTGGAGCCTGCCCCAGAGCGGACCCTCCGGGATGCCGAGCTCCCGCGCGCGCGCCGGGTCGAAGCGGCCGAGCCGCGGATGCTCGCGGATGGCGTAGCCGACGCAGCGACCGCCGTGCTTGGCGCGGAAGGGTACGACGGCGAAGGCGCCGCGCTCCACCGGTTCGTCCGGCACGAGACCGTGGATGTCGACCGCGAAGGGAACCCGCTCCACGCCGAGCTCGACTGCCTGGCGGAGGGTCTCCTCCGTCCCGCGGGGCGTCCACAGCCGCATCGGCTCCTCGCGCCCCTGCAGCCCGAGCGTGCGCAGGAGGCCGATCACGCCCAGGAAGTGGTCGGCGTGAAGGTGGGTGAAGAAGATGTCCGAGAGCGAGAAGCCGGTGCCGTAGCGCATCATCTGGCGCTGCGTCCCCTCGCCGCAGTCGAACATCAGCTGTTCGCCCTCGCGCTGGACCACGATCGAAGTGACGTTGCGGCCGACGGTCGGCCGGGCGGCGGCGGTTCCCAGGAAAGTGATTCGCATGAACCTCAGGCAGTCTGCACGTCGACGCGGAGATGGGGCTCGACCTCGGCCTTCGGGATGAGGGCGGGCCAGTAGGCCACGATCTCCTGGACGCGGGGTCGCCCACCCGCGAAGCCGGTGACCGAGGGCGGGCCGGCGAGGACGAGCGGCGCGATCTCCTTGCTGAAGCGGTCCACCGCTTCGTACCCGTCCGAGCGCACGCCCCAGCGTACCGTCACCTCCGGGAGATCCGGGGGGGGCGGCCCGGCGAGCGGCCCATGCGTCGCGTTCCAGCCGACGTACTCCGTCAGGATCTCGTCGAAGCGCAGGCCGAGCCGGTCGAGACGCTCGCGCAGGACGCGGTCGGCGGCCTGCGCCTTCTCCACCGCGTCCGGCCAGACGTAGACCAGCGTGCCGACGGCCTTGTAGCCGGCGCGGTAGGCGACGCTCACCTTCAGGAAGTCGGTCGGCGCGCGCCCCCGCACATCGCGCACGCGGACGCGGTTCTCGCCGGCGTCCTCGAGGTGGATGGTGGTGAAGTCGGCGATCGCGTCCGGGGTGATGTAGCTCGCCGGGTCACCCATCTCGTAGACGAGCTGCTCCTTCACCGTGGCGGGCGTGATGCGGCCGCCGGTGTGCTCGTGCTTCGTCACCACGAACGAGCCGTCGGCGTGCGCCTCGATGATCGGGTAGCCGATACGGGCGAGGTCGGGGACGCTGCGCCAGTCCACCAGGCAGTTGCCGCCGGAGGCCTGCGCGCCGCACTCGTTGATGTGCCCCGCGACGACGCCGGCGGCGATGCGGTCGTAGTCCTCCCACGCCCACCCGAATTCGTGGATCATCGGCGCGTACGTGAGCGCCGTGTCCGTGGAGCGGCCGGTGATGACCACACGCGCGTCCCGCCGCAGCGCTTCCACGATCGGACGGGCACCGATGTAGGCGTTCGCGCTCTGCACGCGGTCGAGCACCGCGGCGAGCGGCTCGCCCGTCTCCATGTTCTTCAGCTCCACGCCGCGCGCGATGAGATCGGGCAGGCGATCGAGGAGGTCGTCGCCCGTCACCACCCCCACCCGCGCCTTTCCCGCCAGCCCCGCGCCCCGCGCCGCCTGGAGCACCGCGTCGCGGCAGCCCTCCGGATTCACTCCGCCGGCGTTCGCCACCACCCGGATCCCCCGCTCCAGCAGCGCCGGAAAGACCTCTCCCATGAGAGGCACGAAATCGCGCGCGTAGCCGAGCGCCGGATCACGGGCCCGCTGCTTCTGCAGGATCGACATCGTGACCTCGGCCAGGTAGTCGAGCATCAGGTAGTCGATGGGCCCGTTCTCGACCTGCTGTTTCGGCGCCTCGAGCTGGTCGCCCCAGAAGCCCTGGCCGCTGGCGATGCGGATGGCGTGGGTCATCGGTCTCTAGTCGTCGGTCGTCGGTCGTCGGTCGGAATCGGCTCGCGCGGAGGCCCGGGCGCGGGGACCGCCGACTGGAGACCGACAGCCGACGACCGTAGGCCCTCCGGCAGCACGAACGCCCCCAGGTGCGGCCCCGGGTTATTGAGCGACGTACGCAGCGCGAGTGCCAGGGCGGCGCGCGTCTCCTCGGGGGCGATCACCGCGTCGACGAAGCCGCGGGCGGCGGCGTAGCGCGCGTCGAGCTGGCGGTCGTAGTCGGCGCGCACCGCGTCGATCTTCGCCCGCAGCTCGTCGTCGGGCTCCTTTCCCTCGCGCTTCAGCTCGTCGAGACGCTTGCTGAAGAGCGCCATCACCGCGGAGTCGCCCTCCATCACGCCCATGCGCCCCGTCGGCCAGCTGAAGATGAAGTCGGGATCGAAGCCCTGGCCGGCCATCGCGTAGTAGCCCGCTCCGGAGGCGTGGTTCACCGTGAGCACCAGCTTCGGCACGACGGCGGTCGCCATCGCCTCGACGAAGCGCGCCCCCGCGCGGATGATTCCCGAGTGCTCGGCCTCCGTGCCCACCATGAAGCCCGAGACGTCCTGCACGAAGAGGAGGGGCGTGCCTCGGCGGCTCATCGTCTCGATGAAGTAAGCGACCTTCTCCGCGCTGTCGGCGTAGACGATGCCGCCGAACCTCGGAGGCCCGCCGCGCGGGTCGCGGAGCATGCCGCGGGCGTTGGCGATCACGCCGATCGGCACGCCGTCCAGGCGGGCGGTGCCGCAGATCATCTCGGGGGCGAAGTCGGCCTGGAACTCCTCCAGCGCGCCGCCGTCGAGGATGCAGCGCAGCAGCTCGCGCGTCTCGTAGGGCTGGCGATGATCGTGCGGGAGGATCTCGTAGACGTCGTGCTCGGGGCGCGCGGGCGGCTGGACCTCTTCATCCGGGAGCGCGCGCCGGCGCACCGGCAGCTCGGCGATGATCGAGCGGATCTTCGAGAGGCAGGCCCGGTCGTCGGGCTCGCGGTAGTGAGCGACTCCCGAGAGGGCGGTATGGGTGTACGCGCCGCCGAGTGTCTCCGCATCGGTCGTCTGGCCGGTCGCGCCCTTGACCAGATTCGGTCCGCCGAGACCCATGAAGGAGGTGCCCTCCACCATCAGGATGACGTCGGAGAGCGCCGGGAGGTAGGCACCGCCCGCGATGCACGGGCCCATCACCGCCGCTACCTGCGGGACCTTCAGGTAGCGGCGCATGATCGAGTTGTAGTAGAAGATGCGCGCCGCGCCGTACTGGCCCGGGAATACGCCGCCCTGGTAGGGAAGGTTCACCCCCGCGGAGTCCACGAGGTAGACGATGGGCACGCGGCAGCGCATCGCGATCTCCTGCGCGCGCAGGATCTTCGTGATCGTCTCCGGCCACCAGGAGCCCGCCTTCACGGTGGCGTCGTTCGCCACCACCACCACCTCCCGTCCCGCCACGACGCCCACGCCGGTGACGACCCCTGCCGCGGGCGCCTGGCCGTCGTAGCGGTCGTAGGCCACCAGCAGGCCGATCTCCTCGAAGCGGCTCTGCGGGTCGAGCAGGAGCGCGATCCGCTCGCGCGCGGTCAGCTTCCCCTGCTCGTGTTGCCGGGCGATCCTCTTCGCTCCGCCGCCCTCGCGCAGGTGCTCGGCAAGGGCGCGGAACTCCGCCGTCGACGCGGCGAGGCGGCCCTCGGGTGGGCTCACGACGTCACCGTCTCCCGATCGCCGCCCTGCTCCGCGAACCAGTCGCGGATGTAGGCCACCGCCTCGCTCGTGGGCGTGCCGGGGCCGAAGAGTCGCCCGATTCCCATCGCCCGTAGCGTCTGCATGTCCCCCTCGGGAATGATCCCGCCGCCGGTCAGGAGCACGCGGCCGGCGCCCTCCGCCGCGAGGAGCTCCTTGACGCGCGGGAAGAGCGTCATGTGTGCGCCCGAGAGGATCGACATCGCCACGACGTCGACGTCCTCCTGGATCGCCGCGCTCACGATCATCTCCGGCGTCTGGTGCAGGCCCGTGTAGACCACCTCCATGCCCGCGTCGCGCAGCGCGCTCGCGATCACCTTCGCGCCGCGGTCGTGGCCGTCGAGGCCGGGCTTCGCCACCAGCACCCGGATCTTTCGTTCCGCCATCGCTCGTCTCGCCCTGGGTGGCCGCCCCTCACCCCGAAGCGGCGGGAAACGGCCGGAAGAGTAGCCGCGCCGCGCGCCCCCGGCAAGCGAGCGTTGCAGGCCCGGTGCCAGGCTCCGCGGGTCCTCCGCCGTTCACTCCGCCGGTCGCGCGACGACGATCAGGCGCTCCGAGTCGGCGTCGAGCTCCTCCGCCTCCCATCCCCCGTACCACCCCGCCGGCTCCAGGCCCGCCGCATCGAGCAGGCTCGCCCACTCGGTCGCGGTGCGCACGCGCAGCTCGTGGTACTTTTCCCGCACCTCTCCCGCTTCCAGCCACCGCAGCCACTCGCGGCTGACGCCGGCGAGCGCGTCGAACTCGCGCTCCACCCACACGGGCTCGCCCGTGGGACCGTGCCACCAGTCGCGCTCGGCGTAGTGCCGCACGACATGGTCGCGGTGCATCGTCTCCAGGAGGAAGAGCCCGTCGGGGCGCAGGGCACGCCGGACCGCCGCGAGGACGCGCAGGTCCTCCGCGTCGGAGAGGAAGTAGCCGAGCGACGAGAAGAGGGAGAGAACGGCGTCGAATTCGCCCGCGAAGGGGAGCTCGCGCGCGTCGGCCCGGAGCCAGGCGACTTCCACGCCGGCGGCATCCGCGAGGCGGCGGCCCCGCGCGAGGAGCGGAGCGGCGAGGTCGACGCCGGTGACCCGCATTCTCTCGCGCGCCAGCTCGACGGAGTGACGGCCCCAGCCGCAGGCGAGGTCGAGCACGCGGGCGCCCGGCTCCAGGCCGAGCAGCTCCATGATCGCCTCCACCTCCGCGCGAGTGGCCTCGGGTGGGAGATGGGGCTCGTACAGCTCGGCGAAGTGATCGTCGAAGTAGTCGGCCCACCAGGGCTCCCGCGGGGCCTCGCTCACGGCTCGCCGGTCTTCAGAAGAACACCGGCTCCCGGTACGCCCCGTACACCTCCTCCAGCGCGTTCCGGATCTCGTAGAGCGTAGCGTACGCGCGCGCCGCGTCCAGCATCGAGGGAACGACGTTCTCGCCTGCGCGCGCGGCGCCTTGCATGGCGGAGAGAGCGCGGTCCACCTCGGCCCGGTCCCTGGTGCTGCGCAGCCCGGCGAGGCGCTCCCGCTGGCGCGCCTCGGCCTCCTCGCCCACCCGAAGCACAGGGATCTCCAGCTCCTCACCCTCGACGACGTAGTCGTTCACCCCGACGATCACCCGCTCGCCCGTCTCGATCTCCACCTGCTGACGCATGGCGGAGCGGGCGATCTCTCGCTGGAAGTAGCCGCTCTCGATGCCGGGCACCACGCCGCCCAGCCGGTCGATCTCGGCGAAGATCGCCTCGGCCTGCGCCTCCAGCTCGTCGGTCATCGCCTCCACGAAGTACGAGCCGGCGAGCGGATCGATCGTGCTCGGCACGCCCGTCTCGAAGGCCAGGATCTGCTGGGTGCGCAGGGCGATCTGCACCGCCTTCTCGGTGGGCAGCGCCAGCGTCTCGTCCATCGAGTTGGTGTGCAGGCTCTGCGTGCCCCCCAGCACCGCGGCCATCGCCTGGTAGGCGACGCGGACGATGTTGTTCTCCGGCTGCTGCGCGGTGAGGCTCACGCCGGCGGTCTGCGCGTGCGTGCGCAGGCGCCAGCTCTCGGGGTTCTTCGCGCCGTACCGCTCCCGGAGCGTCCGCGCCCAGATGCGGCGCGCGGCGCGGAACTTCGCGATCTCCTCGAAGAAGTCGTTGTGGACGTCCCAGAAAAAGGAGAGCCGCGGCGCGAAGTCGTCCACGTCCAGCCCGCGCTCGATGCCGCGCTCCACGTACTCGAAGCCGTTCCGCAGCGTGTAGGCGAGCTCCTGCGCCGCGGTGGCGCCCGCTTCGCGGATGTGGTAGCCGCTGATCGAGATCGGGTTGTACTTGGGCGCGTGCTCACCGCACCACTCGAACATGTCGACGATGAGCTTGAGCGCCGGCTCGGGCGGGTAGACCCACGCGTGCTGCGCCTGGTACTCCTTGAGAATGTCGTTCTGCACCGTCCCGCGCACCGCCTCGAACGGCACTCCGTGCTTCTCGGCCGTGGCCATGAAGAAGCAGAAGAGGATGATCGCCGGGCCGTTGATCGTCATCGAGACGCTGACCTTCTCGAGCGGGATACCGTCGAAGAGCGCCTCCATGTCCGCGAGCGACGAGATGGCGACCCCGCACTTCCCGACCTCCCCCAGCGAGCGGGGGTGATCGGAGTCGTAGCCCATGAGCGTGGGAAAGTCGAACGCCACGGAGAGGCCGGTCTGCCCGTGGCGCAGGAGGAACTTGTAGCGGTCGTTGGTCTCCTCCGCGGTCCCGAAGCCCGCGAACTGGCGCATCGTCCAGAGGCGGGTCCGGTACATCGTGGCGTACGGGCCGCGCGTGAAGGGGAAGTCGCCCGGCATCCCCAGCCACTCGTTGTGGAACCCGGCCTCCGAGCCGCCCGGGGAGGGACGGTCGAGGGGAGTGTAGAGCGGCTCGACCTCGGTGCCGGAGAGGGTGGTGAACGCGACGTTCCCCGTCTGCCCCCTGGCGGCCTCCGGACGACTCGGGAGCCGCTTCGGCGTCGCCTCGCAGCGCCGCTCCCACGCCTCGAGCCGATCGCGCAGCTCCTGGAGCTCGCGGCTCTTCTCGGCGATCCTTCGCCGCAGCGACTCGCGGTCCGCGTTCTGTCCGATGATGCTCATGGGCGATTCAGGCAGAGGGGCCGGCGCCCGTGGCGCTCACGATGCGCGCGGCCACCGAGTAGGGAGACTCCGCCCCGGATTCGAGCGCCGGCAGGGCGTCTCGCAGCATCCGCTCGCCGGGACCCGACTCCCACACCAGCCGCTTCACGTCCCGGTCCACCACCGACCGCACCCGCTCGGCGAGACGGCGGCGACGACGCCTCGAAAGCTCGCCGCTCTCCTCGAGGTACACCGCGTGCCGGTCCAGGGTCGCCAGCAGCGCCTCCAGCCCTTCCCCGCTCCGGGCGATGGTCCGGAGAACGGGCACCGGCCAGCCACCCCGCTCCGCCTGCTCCTCGCGCGCGCGCTCCCGCGCCGCGTGGCCGACGCCCCGCGGCAGCGCGCCGTGGTGACCGGCGGCCGCCGACGCGGGGGCCTCGCCGAGCCGGAGGTGGAGCATCATCTCGAGCTCCTGCGCCAGCCGGTCGGCGCCGGGGCGGTCGGCCTTGTTGACGACGAAGACGTCGGCGATCTCCATCAGCCCGGCCTTCATCGCCTGGATCCCGTCGCCCGACTCGGGAACGAGGATGACGACCGTGGTGTCCGCCGCGCCGGCGATCTCCAGCTCGCTCTGCCCCACACCGACGGTCTCGGTGAGGACGCGCGCGAAGCCGAAGGCGTCCATCACGTCCGCGACCTCGCGCGTGGTGGTGGCGATGCCGCCGAGCGAGCCGCGCGTCGCCATCGAGCGGATGAAGACGCCCGGATCGGTGGAGACGTCGCCCATGCGGATGCGGTCGCCGAGGAGTGCGCCGCCGGTGAAGGGGGAGGTGGGGTCGACGGCGACGATGCCGACGCGCTCGCCGCGGGCGCGGTAGCCCTGCGCGAGGCCCGAGGTCAGCGTGCTCTTCCCCGCCCCCGGCGGGCCGGTGAGCCCGATCCGCTGCGCGCGCCCCAGCTCGCCCCGGATCTCGTGGAGGAGGAGCTCGAAGCCGTCCCGCTGGTTCTCTACGAGCGAGATCGCCCGCGCCAGGGCGTAGCGCGTCCCGGCGCGGAACTCCCGGAGCAGGGCCCGGACGGCGTCGACGGTGCGGTCGTTCATCGGGGGAAGTTGTCCGGCGGCGCCAAGCGGTGTCAAGGCGTGACCGCGGCGCCTCCCATCCGGCTGGCGGAACTGGAGATGTGGACGTCGAACCCCTGGCGCCGCGCGCGGGGAGATGTAATTTTCACCTTCGGCTTTTCTTTGACCCCGAGGTACCGTGCCCCCCACCCCACAAGCGGCGCTGCGAGCGGAGGTTCGCCGCTCGGCGGAGAACCGCCCCGGCACCTACCGCATGCTCGCCGAGGATGGCGAGATCCTGTACGTGGGGAAGTCGAAGCAGGTGCGCACCCGTCTCCTCTCCTACTTCCGCGCGCGGGACGGGGAGAAGGCGCGGCGCATCCTCCGCGACGCGCACCGGATCGAGTGGGAGTACGAGCCGAGCGAGTTCGCGGCGCTCCGCTCCGAGCTGCGTCTCATCAAGCGCTTCCGACCGCGCCACAACGTACAGCACAAGCGCGACGGCCGTTACTCGTTCCTGAAGCTCACGGCGGGCGCGGCGCCGAAGCTCCTGGTCGCGCGGCACGTGGCCGACGACGCGGCGACGTACTTCGGGCCCTTCTGGGGGGGCCGACGGATCGAGGCGGCCGTCCGGGAGCTCAACGACGTCGTCGGGCTGCGCGACTGCGCGCTCCCGACGCCCATGCACTTCGCCGACCAGCAGGAGCTCTTCGCCCTCGACCACACGCCGCGCTGCCACCGCTTCGAGCTGAATCTCTGCGCCGGCCCCTGCGCCGCGCGCTGCACCCAGACGGAATACCAGCGCCGCGTGCAGGTCGCGCGGGCGTTCCTGGAGGGCGATGCCGACGAGCCGCTGCGCCGGCTCACCGAGCGCATGACCCTGGCCGCGGAGCGGTGGGATTTCGAGTACGCCGCCTCGCTGCGCGACCGCGCGCGGCGCATCGAGTCGCTGCGCGACGAGTTCGCGCAGTTGCGTGAGGCGCTCGACCAGCTCTCCTTCCTGTACTCCGTCCCCGGCGTGGGCGGCGACGACCGGGTCTACGTCGTCCGCCGGGGGACGGTGCGAGCGGAGGTGCCGGCGCCCCGCACCGCAGCGCAGCGCCGCCGACTCGCGCGCATGGCCGAGGAGCTTTTCCGCGCGCCCGAGACCACCGGCGCCCTCGTGACGAAGCACCAGGTCGACGAGATCCTCCTCACCGCGCACTGGTTCCGCGTCCACCCCGAAGAGATGGAGCGCACCGTCGTCCCCGAGCGCGCCGTTTCCCTCCCCCTCAGCGCCTGAGACACTATAATACTCCCGCACCGGGGCGGGGATGGCACGTCCGTTGCCCCCGCTCGCGCGAGAACCCGCGCTTCAATCCGCCCATGATCGGAGACTCATGCGGCCCGTGCGTCCCTGGCTGACCCCGACTCTCCTGCTCTGTGTCCTCGCGGCCGGCGCCTGCGGCCGGGGCGCCAGCCCGGAAGCCGCCACGCCCGCGCGCCCCGCCTTCGCCGACCAGGCCGAGCCCTGGGACACTATGCCGCCCAGCCGGATCTACGGGGCCACGCCGATCGACAACCTCCAGGTCACACCCGTGGAGCTGGACCTCGCCGGCATCCCGACCGGCTGGAACGGAATGCGGCTGGCCGTACTCTCCGACTTCGAGCTGAGCCGGTGGGCCGCGAACCCCGCCGTGGTGGCGGCCGCCGTCCAGGAGGCGGTCTCGGAGCGGCCGGACATCGTCGTCCTGCTCGGCGGCTATGTCGACCGAATGGCGGACACGGCTGCGCTCGCTCGCGTCCTCGCACCCCTTCGCGGGCACCTCACCCTCGCCGTGCTCGGGGGCCAGGACGTGCGGACGGACAGCCTGGAGGCCGCCGTGACCCGGACGCTCACGGCCGCGGGGGCGCGAGTCCTCCGGAACGCGTCGATCCCCATCATCCACGACGGGGATACCGCGTTCGTCGCCGGGATCGATCCGCACCTGGACGAGAAGACCTGGGACGACAAGCGGTACATCCTCGCTCAGATGGCGAACGTCGGTCGGATGGGGCTCCTCCTCACCCACGCCCCGCCACTCGCCGTCGCGGCGCCGCACGACGCCTTCCCGGGCGTTCTCGCGGGCAACACGGTCTGCGGATCCGTGGAGGTGTCCGGCACGCCGCGTCTCTCGTGGCTCACGTCGACCGCGATCCCCGGCGCCCTCGTCCCGGGCACGAAACGACTCTTCCGCTTCGGCAGGACGGTCATGTTCGTCACCTGCGGCCTCGGCTACGGCTTCCTTCCCGTCCGCTTCAGCGCACCCCCCGAGATCGCGATGGTGACGCTCCACCCCGTCGGCGGCCCCAAGCAGGCGGCCGAGCCGAAGGATACCCTCTCGATCGACTCGCTCGTCCGCGTCTATCAGCGGCGGGACACCGCGCCCGACTCGACCCCCTGAGCCGGCCGAGCGTCGTCAGGGCAACGGCCCGGAGTGCCGGGGCACGTCGCGGCACTGCGGCCACGTCATCGGCTCCCCCGTCCGCGGGTCCAGCGGGAAGATCGTCCTGCGCTCGCGCGAGACAGGTGCCGGGTCCTCCGATGCCAGGTACGCCAGCATCGCCGTGAGCACCGCGTTCCGGCGCAGGTCGTCGAACGAGATCTTGTCGAAGGTGTCGCGGTTCGTGTGCCAGGTGTAGGTGCCGTAATCCCAGCTGTTCGACGCCAGGAAGAAGCCCGGCGCTCCCCGGCAGACGAACGACGCGTTGTCGCTCCCTCCTCCACTCGGCAGCCCCGGGTCCACCAGCGTGATCTGCCGCGCGAGATCCTCGGGCACGAGCGCGAGCCAGCGGCCGAACGCGCCGGCCGCGCGCGTGAAGCCCTGCATCGTGACCGTGCTGACCCGGCCGGTGCCGTTGTCCTGGTTGAAGAGTGCCTGCAGCCCCTTCACCACCTCCGGGTGGTCCGCGGCGAAGGCGTTCGAGCCGATCAATCCCTGCTCCTCGCCGCTCCAGTGCCCGATCAGGATCGTCCGCTTAGGGTGCGGGTAGACCCGGTGGAGGATCCGCGCGGCTTCGAGCATGGTGATCGTTCCGGTGCCGTTGTCCGTGGCGCCCGAGCCACCGTCCCACGAGTCGAGGTGCGCAGAGAGGACGACGTACTCGTCGGGCTTCTCCGTGCCGCGCAGGACGGCGATGGTGTTGAAGACGGGAACCTCGCCCAGCGACTCCGCGGTGGCGTCGAGCCGCACCACCGGTCCCTGCCCGTTCGCCGCGAGACGGTAGAGCAGGCCGTAGTCCTCGCAGCTCACGTCGAGCACGGGCGTGCGGCGGGTGTGCGCGTCGAAGACCTTGTCCACGCCCCACCCCAGCGACCACCGCGACGTGAGGACGCCGGCCGCGCCGGCCGCCTCGAGGCGCGTCGGGAGATCTCGCGGGCTGACGCCGGCGCTCGCCAGGCCGCTCGCCCACTCCGCCGCGACCCGCGCCCGCTCCGCCTTCATCCGCTCGAACGACTCCGGCGTCGCCCATTCCTGCCAGCTCTCGTCCGGGCGGCAGGTGGGCTGCGGAAACGAAGCCAGCACGAACCGGCCCCGCACGCTCGGCAGCCAGCGCTCGAACTGAGCCGCGTCCGCGAAGTGCGGCAGGGCGACGACGGCAGCGCGCACCGGCGCCCGCGTGCCCGGGCTCCAGGCGAGCATCGTCGCTTCCAGGGTACGCACGCGAGGCTCCAGCAGGTCCAGGTGGGTCACGCCTCTGCGCCAGCCTCGCCAGGTGCCGTACTGCTCGTTCCGCGCGTCGATTCCCCACGCGCGGTAGCGCTGGACGAGCCAGTCGTTGGCGGCGCGCAGTGCGGGCGAGCCCGTCAACCGTGGCCCGATGGAGTCGATGAGCGCCTGGGCCAGTGGATAGACCCGGGAGCTGTCCATCCCCTCCCGCCAGATCGCCTCCAGGACGGGATCCGGGCGCGCGAAGCTCTGCGCGTACGACACGCCGGGTCCGTAGAGCACCGCGGCTACGGCCAGCGCCAGCAGTCGACACTTCATCGTGATTCCGTCTCCGATAATGAAAGCGCCGGCGGTGTGCCGGCGACGAGGCTCAGGAACCGAGCAGCGAGATGAGGTTAGCGTCCACCCGGCCGTCCACGAGCGTCGCGCGTGCGAGCGTGACCGGTAGCCGGAACCGGCGCGGCCCCGCGCTTCCGGGGTTGACGGCCAGCGTCTCGCCGACGCGCTCGATCACCGGCCGGTGCGAATGCCCGAAGACCACCAGGCCGGCTCCCGGGAAGTGTGCGGCGACCACCTCCGGCGTCGGAGCGCCGAGCTGCTGCCCGTGGATGATGGCGATCTCCACCCCGGCCAGCTCCAGGCGCGCCTCCTCCGGCACCCGGTCCCGCACGTCCCACCCGTCGGTGTTGCCCCACACCGCCGTCACCGGCGCGATCGCCGCCAGCTCCACCAGCAGGTCGGACGAGCCCACGTCTCCGGCGTGGAGGATGTGCTCCACCCCCTCCAGCGCCGCGAAGACCTCGGGCCGGAGCAGGCCATGCGTATCGGAGATGATACCGAGCTCCATGGGACGGTCGGTCGTCGGTCGTCGGTCGGAGGTCGGAGGTCGGAGGGAGTCAGCCGGGGCTGTCGTGGTGCAAGACCGACGACCGAAGACCGACAGCCGACGACCTACTCTTCCCCGCTCTTCCAGCGCTTCGAGAGGCGGTTCTCGACACCAAGATGGTCGAGGATGCGGGCGACGACGAAGTCCACCAGGTCGTCGATCGTCTGCGGGCGGTGATAGAAGCCGGGGGCGGCGGGGAGGATGGTCGCGCCGGCGCGGGTCAGCCGCGTCATGTTCTCCAGGTGGATGAGCGAGAGCGGGGTCTCGCGCGGGACGAGCAGCAGCGGCCGGCGCTCCTTCAGGGCGACGTCCGCGGCGCGCTCCACCAGGTTGCGCGAGGTGCCCGCCGCGATCGAGGCGAGGGTGCCCATCGAGCACGGGCAGATCACCATCCCGCGCGACGGCGCCGAGCCGGAGGCCGGCGTCGCGCCGCGGTCGAGTGACTCGTAGAGCTCGACGCGCGACCAGTCACCCGTGGCGGCGCGGAGGCCGTCGAGATCGGAGATGCCCGATTCCTCCGCGAGCAGACGCAGACCGTACGACGAGACGATCAGGCGTACCGGGACCGCGGCGTCGTTGAGCGCCTGCAGCAGCCGGACGGCGTAGGGCGCGCCCGAGGCCCCCGTGATGCCGAAGACGACCGGCGCCGCCACATCGCTCCTCACGCCAGCAGCCGCTCCGCGAAGACGATCGTCAGGAAGACGATCGAGATCGCCGCGTTGAGGTTGAAGAACGCGGCGTCCATGCGCGATAGGTCGCCGGGTGCCACCAGGCTCTGCTCGTACACCAGGAGCGCGGCGACCACCGCGACGCCCACGAAGTAGAGGGTTCCGACCCCGGCGAAGAGAAGGCCCGCGAGCGCGAGGAGCGCCACGCACAGCAGGTGGAGCGCTCGCGATACGCGAATCGCGCCGCGAGCCCCGAACGCCGCGGGGACGGAGTGCAGCCCCTCCGCGCGGTCGAATTCCTCGTCCTGGAGCGCGTAGAGGATGTCGAAGCCCGCGCCCCATCCGAGCACCGCGCCGGCCAGCGCGAAGAGCGCACCGGCCGGGCGGCTCCACTCCCCCGAGATCGCCAGGTACGCGCCCACCGGCGCGATCGCCATCCCGAAGCCGAGAACCAGGTGCGACCAGTGCGTGAAGCGCTTCGTGTACGAGTAGAAGAACACCCACGCGAGCGCCAGCGGCGCCAGCTCCAGGCAGAGCCGGTTGAGCATCGCGGCGCTCAGGAGGAAGATCGCCGACGCGAGCGTCACCGCCGCGCTCGCCTGCCGCACCGTGAGCTTTCCGGCCGGGATCTCGCGCGTCCGCGTACGCGGGTTCCGGGCGTCGATCATCCGGTCGGCGATCCGGTTGAAGCCCATCGCCGCGAAGCGCGCCGACGCGAAGGCCACCACGGCCCAGACGAGCATCATCGGCCGCACCGGGTACCGGTACGAAGCCAGCGTGGCGCCCACCAGGGCGAACGGCATCGCGAAGAGCGTGTGCGGCAGCTTCACGAAGTTCGAGTAGTCGATCAGCCGGCCGCTGCCGCGCAGGGTCTGGCCCTCAGGGACGAATGTAGAATTGTGAATTGAGAGTTTAGAATTGCTCATCTTCCTGTTCCGGTCCGTCGTTCTCCATTCTCAATTCCCAATTCACAATTCCCGTCCGATCCCCAGCTCCGCCCAGATCCCGTCCACCCTCGCCTTGGTCTCGGCGTCCATCTCGATGAGATCGGGCCAGCGGCGGGTGAAGCCCTCCTCGGGCCATTTCCGCGTCCCGTCGATGCCCATCTTGCTCCCGAACGCGGGGTACTGCGCGGAATGGTCCAGGTCGTCGGCGGGCCCGCGGGTGAAGTAGACGTCCCGCTGGGGGTCGATGTTCCCCAACGCGTACCACCACGCCTCCGGCACGTTCCGGACGTCGATGCCCTCGTCCACCACTACGATCACCTTCGCGAGCGACATCAGGCCCATGCCCCAGAGCCCGTTCATCACCTTGTAGGCGTGCCCCGGGTACTCCTTGCGGATGCTCACCAGCACGAGGTTGTGGAAGACGCCCTCGGGGGGCATGTGGTAGTCCACGATCTCCGGCATGGTGAGCTGCGCGAGCGGCAGGAAGATCCGCTCGGTGGCGCCGCCCAGATAGACGTCCTCCACCGGCGGCCGGCCCACGAGCGTCGCCGGGTAGATCGGGTCCTTCCGCATCGTCACCGTGGTGACGTGGAAGACCGGGTAGTCGTCCTCGAGCGTGTAGAAGCCGGTGTGATCGCCGAAAGGCCCCTCCACGGCGAGGGGCTCGGACGGGTCGACGTAGCCCTCGAGCACGATCTCCGCCTCGGCCGGGATGTCGATGTCGGCCGTCAGCGCCTTCGCGGTGTAGACCGGCTCCCGGCGAAGGAAGCCGCCGAAGAGGTACTCGTTGATCCCTGGTGGCAGCGGCGCGGTCGGCGTGTACATCGTCGCGGGATCGCCCCCCAGCGCCACGACCACAGGCATCCGCGTGCTACCCGCCCCCTTCCACGTCCGGTAGTGCGCCGCTCCACCCTTGTGCCGTTGCCAGTGCATGCCCGTGGTCGTCGGCCCGAAGACCTGCATCCTGTACATGCCGATGTTCTGCGCGCCCGTCTCCGCGTCGCGCGTCATCACCATCGGCATCGTGATGAACGGACCGCCGTCCTGCGGCCACGTCTTCAGCACGGGCAACAGCCGGGTCAGGTCGAACTCCCCCTCCCCCAGCACCACCTCCTGGCACGGCGGCTTCCCCCTGTACCGGCGCGGCGGAACCTTCGCCAGCTCCATCAGCTTCGGCAGCATCTGCACCTTCGCCCACAGGCCCTTCGGGACCTCGGGCTTCATCAGCGCGCGGATCCGCTCGGCGTGCTCCCCCAGGTCCTCCACGCCGAGCGCCGCCGTGATGCGGCGCCAGGAGCCGAAGGTGTTGATCGCCACCGGAATGCGGCTCTCCGTGCCGTCCACGAGCACCGGCCTCTCGAAGAGCAGCGCGGGCCCGCCACCGGGGAGCTTCATCACCCGGTCGGTGATCTCCGCCATCTCGAGGTCCACCGACACCGGCTGCCGGACGCGCACCAGCTCGCCCGTTCGGTCCAGGTGGTCGATGAACTCGTGGAGGTTCTGGAAGACGGTCATGGGTCGTCGACTATCGGTCGTCGGCTATCGGTCGTCGGTCGTCGGTCGTCGGTCGTCGGTCGTCGGTCGTCGGTCGTCGGTCGTCGGTCGTCGGTCGGAG
>DASSTO010000021.1:0-7363 GCA_035707865.1 Longimicrobiaceae bacterium
AGGGGCGAGGGAACGGGCGAGTCCGGGCCGGTGTGACTCCGGGAACGGAGCGGCACCGAGCATGCGATTGCTGGCGCGGGTGCCGCGCGCCGGCGCCGGCCGAATGGAGGCATAGGCCACGAAGCACGCTGAGCGTGCTCAGACCCCGAACGGAGGAGTGAGATGCCGCGCCAAGATACGGTGGATTTTCTGACGGCCTTCGCGGTGGGAACGGTCCTGGGGATCGGGGCGACGCTGCTCCTGCAGCCGGAGCGGACTCCCAAGCAGCGGGTGCTCCGGCAGTGGAAGCCTTATAAGAAGCGGATCCGTCGCAGTTATGGCGGGGCGCGCGATGCCATCCGGGAGGGCGGTGAGGCAACGGGGGAGCTGACGAGCGAGGTCATCAGCGCGGGCCGGGAACTGCTGGGCGAGTTCCGGTCCGAGGTGGCGGAGATCCTCGGCGACGCTCGCGCCGAGCTGCGGGAGCTGGTCGGTGACCAGGTGAAGGAGATGACGAAGGGCGCGAGGCGGACACGGCGGAAGATGGGAATGTGATCTCGTGTGGAGGGCGCTGTTCCTCTGTCTGCTCGGTCTCCTCCTCTTCCCCGAGCATGCGTGGGCCTGGGGCCCGGCGACCCACGTCTACCTGGGACAGGGGGTCCTGAGCTCGCTCGCCCTGCTGCCCACCTCGGTGCGCGAGCTGCTCGGCGCCTTCCCCTACGATTTCCTCTACGGCTCGGTGGCGGCCGACATCTCTCTGGCGAAGAAGTACGTTCCGGCCGGTCGTCACTGTCACAACTGGAGCATCGGAGAGGAGATCTACGCGACCGCGGAGAGCGATCGCCTGCGGGCCGTCGGGCTCGGCTACCTGGCGCACCTCGCCGCCGACACCATCGCCCACAACTTCTTCGTTCCCCGCCAGCTCCTGCTCACCTCCTCCACGAAGGCGCTCGGGCATTCGTACTGGGAGCACCGCTTGGACTACCAGCTGGGCGAGGCGCACATGCGCCTCGCTCGCGACGTCGTCATGGACCACGACCACTCCGAGGCCGATGCGCTCTTCGACCGCGTCCTCTCCTCCACCCTCTTCTCGTTCCACACCAACCGGCGGATCTTCCGCGGGATGATCCGCTTCCAGGACAACGACCGCTGGCAGACGATCTTCGGCACCGTCCTCCAGAACTCGCGCTGGACGCTCTCGGAGCAGGCGATGGACGACTACCTCGTGAGGTCGTTCGACTACGTCGTGGACTACCTCTCGCAGCGGGGCGACGCGATCGCGGCGGGGCTGGACCCGATCGGGGAGGAGAACCTGGGTCTGTCGAAGAAGATCCGCCGGATGGCGCTGCGCGAGGGCGCGTGGCGCAACCCGGTCCTGCTCTCCGAGATGGCCGACGACTTCTTCCCGCTGCCGGCGGTTCCCTTCGGGTATCTGACCAGAGGCGGGACGGGAGAGGATTCAGGAATCAGGATTCAGGAAACGGATTCCGAAGCCTGATTCCTGATTCCTTCTTCTCCTTCCTCATTCCCAGTCGGACTGCAGATTCGCGTAGCGGACCACGACTCTCTTCCGTCCCACCGTCTCGAAGTCGATCGTCGCCTTCACGTCCAGGCCGGCACCGGAGAGCTCGACCACCGTACCGGATCCGAACTGGGGGTGTCGCACGCGGGCTCCCTTGATCAGGCGCGGCTGATCCTGCGAGTCGGCGTAGTCGACGTGCCGCGTCTCGCCGGGCTCCGCCGGTGCGTCGAGACCCAGGCGGACGCGGCGGCGCGCGGGGGCAACGAAGTCGGGCGTGCGCCAGGGGCGGCGGGGTGAGAAGCGCTCCTGGAGTCGCGCCGACTGCCGGATCTCCAGCAGCTCCCGGGGTATCGATTCCAGGAAGCTCGAGGGCACCGAGTCCATCCACTCCCGGCCGCGACGGCGGCGGCGCGCGGAGACGAGGTAGAGCTTCTCCTCGGCGCGCGTGATGCCCACGTAGAAGAGCCTCCGCTCCTCTTCGAGCTGCTCCGGCTCGTCGAAGACGCGCGAGAGTGGGAAGAGACCCTCCTCCATGCCGGAGAGGAAGACGACGGGGAACTCGAGCCCCTTGGCGTTGTGCAGCGTCATGAGGCTCACCGCGTCCGCGTCGGGGTCGTGCTGGTCGATGTCGGTCACGAGGGCGACGTGGGCCAGGAAGAGGTCGATGGCGCGGAGCGACTCGGCTCCCTCCATCTCCTCCAGGATCTCCGGGTCCCCCTGATCGATGCGCACCTGGAGCTCGGCCGCGCCGGCCAGCAGCTCGTCGACGTTCGCGATGCGCTCCTCGCCGTCGGGCCCCTCCTCGCGCAGCGACTCCACCAGTCCGCTCTCGCTCACGACCATCCGCAGCAGCTCGTCGAGGGCGATGCCCTTGTCGGCGAAGGCGGCGAGCTTGCGCACCAGGTCGGCGAAGCGGCTCAGGCTCGCGGAGGCCGCGCCGCGGAGGGTATCGATCTCGTCGACCCGGGCGGCGGAGGCGAGCAGCGGCTGTCCGTTCTCGCGCGCCCACTCGGCCAGGCGCGCGAGGGATGCGTCGCCGATGCCCCGGCGCGGCACGTTGACGATCCGCAGGAAGGCCTCGTCGTCGGCCGGGTTGGCGACGAGGCGCAGGTAGGCGAGCACGTCCTTGACCTCACGCCGCTCGTAGAAGCGCTGGCCCCCGACGATGCGGTACGGCAGGCCCTCACGGCGCAGCGCCTCCTCGAGCGCGCGCGACTGCGCGTTGGTGCGGTAGAGGATGACGAAATCCCGCGGCGTGCGCGCCGGGCCGATCGCCATCCGCGCGCGGATCTCCGAGGAGATCCAATCCGCTTCATCGCCCTCGTCCCCCACCTCCACGAGCGTGATGCGCTCGCCCTCCGCGTTGCCGGTCCGCAGCGTCTTTCCCTTGCGCCGGACGTTCTCCGCGATCACCCGGTTGGCCGCCTCCAGGATGCGTTGCGTGGAGCGGTAGTTCTCCTCCAGCCGCACGAGGCCCGCGTCCGGGAAATCCTTCTCGAAGTCGAGGATGTTGCGGATATCGGCGCCGCGCCAGCCGTAGATCGACTGGTCGTCGTCGCCGACGACGAAGAGGTTGGCCTTGTCGCCGACGATCATCCGCAGGAAGACGTACTGCGCGCGGTTCGTGTCCTGGTACTCGTCCACGAGGACGAAGTGAAAGCGCTGCTGGTAGCGTCGCAGGACGTCCGGGAAGGCGCGCAGGAGCTCGACCGGCTTGACGAGGAGATCGTCGAAGTCGAATGCGTTGGCGTCGCGGAGCACGCGCTGGTACCGCTCATAGACCTGGCCGACCGTCCGGGTGAACGGGTCGAGCGCTTGCTCCTGATACTCCTGCACGCCCACCAGCTCGTTCTTCGCGGAGGAGATGGCCGTCTTCACGGCCCTGGGGCTCCAGCGCTTCGGATCGAGGTTCAGCTCCTCCTTGATGATGCGCTTGATGATGCGCTCCGAATCGTCGGCATCGTAGATCAGGAAGTTGGGCGACCAGCCCAGCCGCGGGGCGTCGCGCCGCAGCATGCGTGCACCGACGGCGTGGAACGTCCCCATCCACATGCCGCCGGGGTCGCGCCCCAGGAGCTGGCGGATGCGCTCGCGCATCTCACCCGCGGCCTTGTTGGTGAAGGTGAGCGCCAGGATCGACTCCGGCGCCACGCCGAACTCGTCGACGAGGTGCGCGATCCGGGTCGTGAGCACGCGCGTCTTCCCCGAGCCCGCTCCCGCGAGAACGAGCAGCGGCCCCTCGAAGTGTTGCGCGGCCTCGCGCTGCTCGGGGTTGAGTAGATCCAGGTGAGGCAGATGAGGCAATTTTGAATTTTGAATTTTGAATGTTGAATCGGGGATCCATGGTGCAGGAACTCAGCTGCGAGCCGCAGCCCCGATTCAACATTCATACTTGAGAATTCACAATTCGGTCGTCTCCGCCACCTGCAGCGTGACGACGAAGACGGCGCCGCGCTCCGAAGGCTCCAGCTCGAGGCGGCCGTGGTGCACGTCCTCGACGATGCGGCGTGCGAGCGAGAGACCGACGCCCCACCCGCCCTTCTTGGTGGTCACGCCGGGCTCGAACAGGCTGGTGCGGACGTGCGGCGCGACGCCGGGGCCGTCGTCCGCGACGCGGATGGCGACGCGGCGCGGCGAGACGCGCTCGGCGCGGACGTCGATCCGGCCGCCGGCACCCGCGAGCGCATCGAGCGCGTTCTTCACCAGATTTTCCAGCGCCCACTCCAGCAGGAGGCTGTTCCCGCGGACCGGCGGGATCGACTCCGCCGCGTCGACCTCGAGATCCACGCCCCGGGTGAGCTGTGGCATCCGTACCCGCACGTAGCGCTCGAGGGTCCGCAGGAGGACGCGCACGTCCACGGGCTCGGTGCGGATGGGGCGACCGATCCATTCGAAGCGGTGCGCGACCTTCTCCAGCCGGTCGAGATCGGCCTCCATCTCGGCCGCGACCGCGGGCAGGGAGGCCATCTCCTCCCTCTGTTCGGGCGTCAGGCGGAGGATCTCCACCCAGCCGGCGAGTGAGGAGAGCGGCGTCGCCATCTGGTGCGCGGACTCGCGCGCGAGCGTGGCCCAGATCCGCTCCCGCTCCACGCGCTGGTTGTGGCGGAGGAGGAGCGCGGCGGCGGCCAGGAGGGCGGCGAGGGTGCTCACCTGGAGCCACGGAATCCACCGGAGGCGGCGCAGAAGGGGCGGGTCGCCGTAGTAGATGGTACCGATGCCGGGCTCGACGAGGGGCGCGTTCCTGCGGGCTAGCAGCTGCGCGTACTCGTAGAGGCGCAGCTGGCCTTCGGGATCGTTGGGATCCGCCTCGAAGGGGAGATTGATGCTGGCCCACGGGATCCCGTCGGGGTCCGTGAGGATGATGGGAATGCCGAGAGCCTTGACGTCCCCGCTGAGCGTCAGGAGCGTCTGCTCCGCGGTCCCCTCGTGCGGATCGTTGAGGCCGCGGAGGATCTGGACGTAGATGCGGGAGTGGACGAGCACGTCTCGTCGCAGCTCCCGCATGAGTACTTCGGTATAGACGAGAAACCAGCCGAGGATCAACGCGGCCAGGAGCCCCAGGACCGTCGGCCAGTGGCGGCTCCGCATCCGCCCCCTCAGGGGGTGAAGCGCTCGACGCCCAGGTACGGCCGGAGCACCTCCGGAACGACGACCGAGCCGTCGGCCTGCTGGCCGTTCTCGATGAGCGCGATCGTCGTTCTCGGCAGTGCTACGCCCGAGCCGTTGAGCGTATGCACGAACTCCGGCTTCTCGCCCGGAGCGGGTCGAAAGCGGATATTCGCGCGGCGGGCCTGGAAGTCCCGGCAGTTGGAGCAGCTGGAGACCTCGAGCCAGCGTCCGACTCCGGGTGCCCAGACCTCCAGATCGTAGGTCCGCGACGAAGAGAACCCGAGGTCGCCGGCGGCCAGGAGAACGACCCGGTACGGCAGGCCGAGGAGCTGGAGGACACGCTCGGCGTGACGGGTAAGGAGCTCGAGCGCCTCGGAGGAGTGCTCCGGGCGCTCGAAGCGCACCAGCTCGACCTTGTCGAACTGGTGCAGTCGGAGGAGCCCGCGCGTGTCCTTCCCCGCCGCGCCGGCCTCGCGACGAAAGCAGGGCGAGTAGGCGACGTAGGCGACCGGGAGCCGGACGGCGTCCAGGAGCTCGTCGCGCAGGAGGTTCGTGACCGGGACCTCGGCGGTCGGCACGAGATAGAGGCCGTCCGCCGGGATCTCGTAGGCGTCGCCCTCCTCGACGAACTTCGGGTACTGGCCGGTTCCGAGCATCGACGCCTGATTGACGACGAAGGGCGGGATCGCCTCGGTATAGCCGTGGTTCTCCCGATGCAGGTCGAGCATCCAGCTCACGAGCGCCCGCTGCAGCCGCGCACCCCAGCCGGTGAACACCGGGAAGCCGCTCCCGGCCACCTTCGCGCCGGCGGGCAGATCGAAGAGCCCCAGCTCCGCGCCGATCTCCCAGTGCGGGCGCGGCTCGAAGTCGGGGCTGCAGGGCTCGCCCCAGCTGCGGACGACGACGTTCGCCTCCTCGCCCCCCACGGGGACCCCGGCGTCCGGGGCGTTGGGCGTGTGCAGGAGGACGTCCTCGATCTCCGCCTCGATCTCTCTCAGCCGCGCGTCGACCGCCTTGATGCGCTCGGCGACGGCTCGCATCTCGACGATCACGTCGTCGGCAGCATCGCCTCGCCGCTTCCGCTCTCCGACCTCCTGAGAGACGGCGTTCCGGCGCGCCTTCAGGGCATCACCCTCGCCGATGAGGGCCCGCCGCTCCTCGTCGAGCGAGAGGACGCGATCGACGGCTGCATCGGTGGCCTCGCGGTTGCCGCGCCGCGCCAGCTCGTCCCGGACGGCGCCGGGCTCCTGGCGGATCCGCTTCAGGTCGAGCATCAGTCCTTCTCCACCAGCCGCGGGTCGCCACAGTTCGTGTTGGTCACGACGTAGAGCGTGACCCGGCCCAGCGTCGGGTCCACCGCGAGCGGCTGGAGCTTCGCGTAGTTCTCGCAGCTACCCCCGTAGACGTTCAAGCTCGAGCGGGAGCGCGCCACGTAGACCGCGCCCTGTTCGATCGCGACGGCGGTGCTGTCGTCGAAGCTCGAGTTTCCGGGCGCTTCGATGACCTGGCCGAAGCTCCTGTTCATCGCCTGGGTGATCCCCGCCCGCGAGACGGCACCGGTCGGCGCGAGGATGCCCAGCGTGCCGGCCGGTACGAACACCAGCGAGTCTCCCTGCTTACGGACCGTCAGGTCCCACTCCTGGGCGTCGGCGGCACGCTCCGGGAAGCGCCCGAACCCGCTGCCGAGAGCCATGGAGCTGACGTCGATGGCGCTCGGCAGGGTGTCGTCCGGCGCCGGGACGGCGAGCACGAGGGTGTCGGCGAGCAGCGCGGGCGGCTGGAGGAAGACCGAGTCGTTGCACGCCGCCAGCGGCGCGACGACGATCAGCAGCAGGATGGCCAAGAAGGAACGCACGCGACAGCTCCTGGATGGGGACGAGGCGAAAGCGTAACCATAGCCGAGCGTGGCGGAGCGCGTCAAGGTGCGCTCGGGACGGGCACTTGACGCGATTGAAGGCGGTGTCTACGTTCCTGCCGTCTCGTGTCGGACTCCAGCAAATCCAGCGCTCCCGCTCGACCGGTCTCCGGGGAGCACCGTCCCCCGCCACCCACGCCCGATGATGCAGCTCGACGACGCGCTCTCCACCCTCATCGCCCACGAAGGAGTGGAGCATGTCCTCCTGCTCGGGCGTGACGGCCTGCTGGTGCGCCACCTGGGAGCCGAGGGCGAACTGGACGCGGATACCGTCGCGGCGATGATCCCCTCGGTCGCCTCCGCCTGCGGGGCGCTCGCCCGCGCGGCCGGCCGCGGGG
>DASSTO010000022.1:0-2861 GCA_035707865.1 Longimicrobiaceae bacterium
GCGGACCAGGGCATCATCTGGGCGCGCAGCGCCTGGGCGGGGAGCCAGCGCTACCCGCTGCACTGGGGAGGGGACGCGGAGAACACCAACTCCGCCATGGCGGCGGAGCTGCGCGGCGGGCTCTCCTTCGGCCTCTCCGGCTTCACCTACTGGAGCCACGACGTGGGCGGCTTCGTGGGCCGCTCGCCGCGCGACCTCTACCGCCGCTGGCTGGCCTGGGGCGTGCTGACCTCGCACACCCGCGCGCACGGCGCGCCGCCCAAGGAGCCCTGGGCCTACGACCCCGCGTTCGTCGAAGACTACCGCCGCGCGGTGGACCTCAAGTACAGCCTGATGCCCTACATCTGGGCGCAGGCCGAGAACTCGTCGGCGCACGGGTACCCGATGATCCGTACGCTCTTCTTCGAGTTCCCCGACGACCCGACCTCGTGGGACATCGACGACGAGTACTTCTTCGGCTCGGACCTGCTGGTGGCGCCCCTCTTCGCGGACAGCGCCACGCACCGCGACGTCTACCTCCCACCCGGCCAGTGGACCGACTACCAGACGGGGAAGGTCTACGCCGGCGCACAGTGGCACGACATCGCGGCGGGCACGATCCCGATCGTGCTGCTCGCGCGCGAGCACACGGTGATCCCGCAGGCCAGGGTGGCGCAGAACACGGCGGAGATCGACTGGAAGGACATCGAGCTGCGCGTCTTCAGCCCCGACGGCGGCCCCGCCGAGGGCCTCTTCTCCCTCCCCGACGGGCAGTTGCAGACGCTCCGGCTCGCGCCCGGCGCCAGCGGCTACACGGTGCAGAACGACCCGCTACGCGGTCGCGTGAACTGGCGGGTCACGCGGGGGGCCGGGAGGTGAGGGGGGTGAAGAGGTGACGGAGTGAAAGCGGGCCCGGGCATCGCAGCGATGCCCGGGCCCCGGCAATGCGCAGCGGGGCCGGCGCGGCTACGTCAGAGCGTGCGCCATTCCCCCTCCGGCGCCTCGCACTCCGGGCACTGGATGGCGACGAAGCGGAGCCACTCCCCCACCTCCTCCGCGGTCGGCAGCGGGTGCTCCGCGTCCGGGGTCTGGGCGAAGTAGATCTCGCCCCACTCGTCCGAGATCAGCAGCGCCGAGCCACCGACGCCGCACCGCTCGCCGAGCCGCCCCTCGGGGTCCCGCAGCACCTGGAGCGGGAAGCTCTCCCCCGCCGCCGGCAGCGAGGGGCCGCCGTCGGACCCCGGCACCACGGCCACCACGCGCCCACCCCAGTCGGTGACCACCGCGGGGCGCTCCGCGATCTGCCGCAGAAGGGCGATGCAGTCCGCGCAGCCCTCCGGGTCGAGGAGCAGCACGAGCGGGCCCCTGCCCTGGATCAGCTCCGAGGGCCGCCCGCTCTCCGCGTCGGGCAGACTCAGCGGCGGGAGCCGGTCGCCCACGCCGAGTGTGCATCCCCCTTCGCGCTGCGCCGCAGCCGTGATCGAGTCACTCATCAGTCTCCTCCCGGGTCTATCAGGCCGCCTCCAGGAGCGCGAGGACCTCCTCGCGCTCCAGCCCCCCGAAGTGCGCCGCCGACGGCAGCTCCTCCAGCGCCGCCGCGATCGCGCACCGCTCGAACCGCACGCCCGTGAGCCGCCTCCGCAGTTCGCCCACCTCGCCGGGGTGCGTTAGGTCACCGAAGACGTGCAGCTCCTCGATCCGTCCCCGGCGCGAGACGGAGACGCGCACGCCGACCTCCCCGCTCGCCGTCCGCGTCCGGCGCTCCACGACGAACGCGGGCGACTCGCCGTAGTTCCATTCCCAGGTCGCGTACTTACGGGCCCGCAACTCCCGCACCCCCGCCCAGTCCGCCTCGGTGAGCTCCAGCGTCGGCGGCGCGCCGCGGCTTCCGAGCGCGCGCTCGACGATGCGCGACCGGAACTCCTCGATGGTGATCGGCTCGCGCAGGAAGTCGCGGACGTTCGCCACGCGGCTGCGCACCGACTTCACCGACTTCGACTCGATCCGGCCCGTGGGCGACACGCGCAGGGCCTCGCTCACCCGGTCCAGGTCGGAGCAGAAGAGAACCGTGCCGTGGCTGAACATCCGCCCCGCCGCCATGCTCTGCGCGTTGCCGGAGATCTTGCGGTCTCCCACGACGATGTCGTTGCGCGCGTTCAGCTCCGCCGGAACGCCCAGCTCGCGCAGGACCTCGATCACCGGGCGGGTGAACTCCTCGTAGCGGTTGAAGCGCTCCGGCGCGTATGGCGCCTGGAAGGAGAAGTTCAGGTTCCCCAGGTCGTGGTAGACGGCCCCGCCACCCGACATCCGCCGCACCACCTGGATGCCGTGCTCGCGGACGTAAGGGCCGTTGACCTCCTCCGCCGGGTTCTGGTTGCGGCCGATGACGACGGAGGGTGCGTTGACGTAGAGGAGCAGGTGGCTCTCGTCCGCAGGGGCGTGACGGAGTACCCACTCCTCCAGGGCCAGATTGGTCGCGGCGTCGGTGGTGCCGCGGTTGTCGACGAACTTCACTCGGGGCGCGCTCCTGCTCGTGAGGGACTCCCCGAAAGTTCGCTCCTGCGCGGCGCCGCGGCAACCGTCAGCGAGTGGCGCGCACCGAGGCTCAGCCGACGGGACCCTTCATCCCCAGCGAGCCGCCGCCGTGGATGACGACCAGCAGCACACAGCCGCCCGCGGTCTCGACCGAGTGCTCCAGCTCGGGCGCGAGGACGAGCACGCCGCCCGCCTGCATCCGCCAGCTCTCCGGGCCGGCGCGCAGCACGACGTCGCCGCGGAGCGCCTGGACGACCGCGGGCCCGGAGACGGCGTGCGCCGGCATCGCCATCCCGGCGCCGAGCGCCACCAGCACCACGCGGACCGAGTCTTCCTGCACGAGGAGC
>DASSTO010000023.1:0-10927 GCA_035707865.1 Longimicrobiaceae bacterium
GCACCCGCCTCATGCGTCTCCTCGCCCGCTGGATCGCCTCCGCGGCGGCAGTCGCCGCCGCAGCCTACCTCCTCCCCGGCATCCGCCTGGAGGGAGGGATCGGCGCGCTCCTCGCCGTTGCGCTCATCCTCGGGCTCGTCAACGCGCTGGTCCGGCCGCTCCTCAGAGCGCTCGCGTGCGGGCTCATCGTCTTCACGCTCGGGCTCTTCCTGCTGGTCATCAACGCGGCCATGCTCCTGCTCGCGGCCTGGGTCGCGCACCGGGTGGGCATCGGCTTCTTCGTCGACGACTTCGCCTCGGCACTCCTGGGCTCGGTGATCATCAGCGTCGTCTCCTTCGTCGCCTCCTCGCTGCTCGCACCGGAAGAGTGACCGGCGGCCGGGGTCGGGTTGACACAAACCCACGCGCGCGCTAGCTTTCTCGTTTATGCTCACGCTGAGTTTGCGGGATGTGGCACGCGGCGAGGTGCACATCCGCCGGGAGGTTCCGGCCGACGACGCCCTCTGGCAGGGCCTCGGTCTCGCACTCCTCAGCCCGGTCGAAGTCGACCTGCGGGCGCAGTCGGTCGGCGAGGGGGTTCTGGTCCGCGGGCGCTTGCGCGCGCGGCTCGGGCTCGAATGCCGTCGGTGCCTGGAGCCCGTGGAGCTCGATTTCGAGGCGCCCGTCGACTTCCTCTACGAGCCGATGGCGAGTGAGGAGGAGGAGCGGGAGCTGAGCGGCGAGGTCTACCCGCTCCCGCCGCGCGGGGACGAGCTCGCTCTGGGCCCCGCGGTTCGTGAGCAGCTGGTGCTGCAGATTCCGAGTCTCGTCGTCTGTCGGGAGAGCTGCCGGGGCCTGTGCCCGCAGTGCGGCGCGAACCTGAACGAGACGACGTGCTCGTGCGTTCCGGAGACGGGTGGCAACCCGTGGGACGCATTGAAGACGCTCAAGTTCGACTGACCTTCACCCGAGAGGGCTAGCTCCATGGCCGTACCGAAGAGGCGCCAATCGAAGCAGCGGCAGCGCAAGCGCCGCACGCACGTGAAGGCGCAGATGCCTGCCCTCCGCAGCTGTCCGCGCTGCGGAGACCCGCAGCTTCCGCATCGCGTCTGCCCTACGTGCGGCTACTACCGCAACGTGCAGCGGCTCGAAGTCGAAGCGCTCTAACCCGAGCCAACGCATGCGCATCGCGCTGGACGCGATGGGCTCCGATCGCGCGCCCTCCATCGAGGTGGAGGGCGCGATCGGGGCGTTGAGCTCGCTCGAGGGTGCGTCCCAGCTCGTTCTGGTGGGGGACCGGGAGCGGATCGAGGCGGAGCTGAGGCAGTACCCGGAGGCGCCGCGCGATCGCATCGAGATCGTGCACGCGGCGCAGCAGATCGAGATGGGCGAGGCACCGGCCCAGGCGATCCGGCGCAAGCCCGAGTCCTCGATCGTGATCGGTCTGAACCTGCAGAAGCAGGGCGAAGTGGACGCCTTCATCAGCGCCGGATCGACGGGTGCGGTGATGGCGGGCTCGCTCATGATCCTCCGCCCGTTGCCGGGCGTCGATCGCCCGGCGATCGGCGCCGTGCTCCCCACCCGCGCCGGTCACACGCTGCTCGTCGACGCGGGCGCCAACGTCGACACCCGCCCCCAGAACCTCGTCCAGTTCGCGCACCTGGGAACGATCTACGCCCAGGACCTGATGGGCCGTGAGCGCCCGCGCGTCGGTCTCCTGAACATCGGCGAGGAGCCGGAGAAGGGCGACGAGCGCGCGGTCGAGACGTACCATCTCCTCGAAGAGCAGAGCCGGCTGAACTTCGTCGGCAACATCGAGGGCCGCGACATCATCGACCACCGCTGCGACGTCCTCGTCTGCGACGGCTTCGCCGGCAACGTGCTGCTGAAGTTCTACGAGTCGGTGGCGGGATTCATCGTCGGCATGCTGCGCCGCGAGGCAGGAGCGGCGAGTGCCGACCTGGACCTGACGCGCATCTTCCAGGTGCTGGATTACACGGAATACGGCGGTGCGCCCTTGCTCGGCGTGAACGGCGTGACCATCATCTGCCACGGCGGCTCGCCCCCGCGCGCCATCCGGAACGCGATCCGCGTGGCGACG
This sequence comes from Longimicrobiaceae bacterium, assembly GCA_035707865.1. Lineage (GTDB taxonomy): Bacteria > Gemmatimonadota > Gemmatimonadetes > Longimicrobiales > Longimicrobiaceae > DASSTO01. The sequence goes on from DASSTO010000023.1 coordinate 2,081, forward strand.
CAGGCAGTGGAGAGCAACATGGTCCAGCACATCCAGAGCCGCCTGTCCAAGCTCGCCGAATCGCAACCGAACGCATGATGGCCCACTCCTCCGCTCCCCACGCCCGCATCGCCGGTACGGGCCGGTTCCTGCCGCCCCGCGTCCTCACCAACGCGGACCTCGAGTCGATGGTCGACACCTCGGACGAGTGGATCCGCACCCGCACCGGGATCCAGGAGCGACGCATCGCGGACGCGGCCACCGGCGCGGCCGACATGGGCGCCGCCGCGGCCCGCGCGGCCCTCGAGGACGCCGGCCTGAGCGCCGAGGACGTCGACCTCCTCATCGTCTCCACCGCCACGCCGGATCGTCTGCTGCCCTCGACCGCCTGCGACATCCAGGCGCTCCTCGGCACCGACCGCGCCGCGGCGTACGACTACGCCGCGGCGTGCTCCGGCTTTCCATTCGGTCTGTCGATCGCCACCGGGCAGATCGCGGCCGGGCAGGCGGAGAACGTACTCGTCGTCTGCACCGAGAAGATGAGCTCCATCGTGGACTGGAGCGACCGCAGCACCTGCGTGCTCTTCGGAGACGGCGCCGGCGCCGCTGTCGTGCAGCCGGCGAAGGACGACGGCCGGGGGATCCTCTCCACCTTCCTGCGCTCCGACGGCCGCATGGCCGATCTGCTCTACCGGCCCGCGGGCGGTGCCCGTATCCCGTTCGACGACGAGGTACTCGCTGCGCGCGGCCATCTGGTGCGCATGGCCGGTCCGGAGGTCTTCAAGAGCGCCGTCCGCTCGATGTGCGAGGCGACCGCCGGCGCGCTGGAGCGCGCGGGGGTGACGGGCGAGGAGATCGACCTCCTCGTCCCGCACCAGGCCAACCTGCGGATCATCGAGGCGACCGCGAAGTACGCCGGGGTCCCGATGGAGCGGGTCTTCGTCAACGTCGACCGCTACGGCAACATGAGCTCCGCTTCCGTGCCCGTCGCGCTCGACGAGGTGCGGCGCGAGGAGCGCGCGGGCCCCGGCTCGCTGATCCTGATGGTCGCCTTCGGCGCCGGGCTCACGTGGGGCGCGAACGTGGTGAGACTGTGAACGGCAGGATTCAGCATCCCGGGGCCGGGGGAACCGCGCGCCCCGGGTCCTGCCCTGAATCCCGAATCCTGAATCCTTCGAGATGGGCATAGGACTTCTCTTCCCCGGACAGGGCTCGCAGTTCGTGGGGATGGGCCGGGACCTGGCGGAGGCGTTTCCGGAGGCGCGGCGCACCTTCGAGGAGGCCGACGACGCACTCGGTGACGACCTCTCGCGCCTCTGCTGGGAGGGGCCGGAGGCGGAGCTGACGCTCACGGCCAACGCGCAGCCGGCGATCCTGGTCCACAGCGTCGCGGTGTGGCGCGTGGTCTCAGCGGCGGTCCCGGCGGTCACGATGGCCGCCGGCCACTCCCTGGGCGAGTTCAGCGCTTACGTGGCCGCGGGCTCGCTCGAATTCGCGGACGCGGTGCGGACCGTCCGCCGCCGCGGAGAGCTCATGCTGCGCTCCGGCGAGGCGCGGCCGGGCACGATGGCCGCCGTTCTCGGCCTGGATGATGCGGTGGTCGAGGCGGTTTGCGCCGAAGCCTCCCGCCGCGGAGCGGGCGTGGCGGTCGCGGCGAACTTCAACGCGCCGGGCCAGGTGGTGATCTCGGGCGACGTTGCGGCGGTGCGGTGGGCGGAGGAGGGGATGAAGGCCGCCGGGGCCCGGCGCGTGCTCCCACTCAACGTGTCGGGGGCCTTCCACTCGCCGCTCATGCGGGTGGCGGAGGAGGGTCTCGGCGCCCAACTCGACTCCGTGACGCTGCGCGATCCCGGCTTCCCGGTGGTATCGAACGTGACGGCCCAGCCGGTCCACGACGCGGCGACCGCACGTCGCCTGCTTCTCGATCAGCTCACGTCGGCGGTGCGCTGGGTGGCCTCCGTCGAGGTGATGCGCGCCGCGGGGATCGAGAGCTTCCTCGAATTCGGGCCGGGGAACGTGCTCACGGGCCTTCTCAAGCGGATCGACCGTGCCGCCGCCGGCCGCGCGCTCGGCACGGCCGACGAGGCACGCAACTTCCTGGCGGAGGGCTGACGGTGGAGCTACAGGGGCAGGTGGCGCTGGTAACGGGAGCATCGCGGGGGATCGGCCTGGCGATCGCGCATGCGCTGGCGGAGGCGGGGGCGCGGGTGGCGGTGGTCGCGCGGGACGAGGGGCGCGCGTCGGCGGCCGTCGCGGGTCTGCCCGGCGAAGGACACCGGAGCTTCGCCGCGGACGTGGGCGACCCGGCGAGCGTCTCGCGACTGGTCGAGCGCGTGGAGAGCGAGCTGGGCGTGCCGGACGTGCTCGTCAACAACGCGGGCGTCACGCGCGACAACCTTCTGATGCGGATCAAGGACGAGGACTGGGACCAGGTCCTCGACACCAACCTGCGCGGCGCCTTCAACACGATCCGGGCGCTCTCGCGCGGGATGATGAAGAAGCGCGCGGGCCGGATCATCAACATCACGAGCGTCGTGGGGATCAGCGGCAACAAGGGCCAGGCCAACTACGCCGCTTCCAAGGCGGGCCTCATCGGGCTGACCAAGGCGGTCGCCAAGGAGCTCGCCTCACGCGGGATCCTGGTCAACGCGGTCGCACCCGGCTACATCGAGACCGACATGACCGCGGAGCTGCCCGAGGCCGCGAAGCAGGAGCTGCTCGGGCAGATCGCGTTGGGCCGGCTGGGCCGGCCGGAGGACATCGCCGCCGTCGTGCGATTCCTCGCCGGCCCGGGAGCGTCGTATATCACAGGGCAGGTGCTGGTGGTGGACGGGGGGATGCTCATCTAGTAGGATTCCGCGCGTGCGCGGGAAGACGAATTCGAACACTTCGAAAGGAGCACGGAGATGGCGGACATCGAGGCGAAGGTCAAGGAAATCATCGTCAACGAGCTGGGCGTCGAGGCGGAGAAGGTGACCCCCGAGGCTTCGTTCGTGGAGGATCTGGGCGCGGACTCGCTCGACACGGTCGAGCTGGTGATGGCCTTCGAGGAGGAGTTCGGCATCGAGATCCCCGACGAGGACGCCGAGAAGCTGCAGACGGTCGGTGACGCGATCGATTACATCAAGCAGCACCAGGGCTGAGCCCGTTCACCCGCCGACGAGACGGTCCATGAACCGCCGAGTGGTGATCACGGGCACGGGCCTGCTGACGGCCGTGGGGAAGGACGTCCAGTCTACCTGGGCGTCCCTTCTCGAGGGTCGCAGCGGCGCCGCGCCCATCACGCAGTTCGACGCCGCGGATTTCGCGGTCCGCTTCGCCTGTGAGGTCAAGGACTTCGACCCGGGCGAGTACATGGACCGCAAGGAAGCGAAGCGCACCGACCGCTACGCCCAGCTCGCGCTCGCGGGCGCCACCCAGGCGATGCGCGAGGCCGGCCTCGAAGCGGAACCCGCCGCCGTGGACCCGGAGATGTTCGGGGTCATCATCGGTAGCGGCATCGGCGGCATCGCCACCTTCGAGGAGCAGGTCCAGCGCTACCTGGAGAAGGGCCCCGGCCGGATCTCGCCGTTCTTCGTCCCGATGTTCATCGCGGACATCGCCTCGGGCCTGGTCTCCATCCGCTACAATGCCCGGGGCCCCAACTTCGCGACCGTCTCCGCATGCGCCTCCGGCGCGCACGCGATCGGAATGGCGTACCGCTCCATCGTCCTGGGCGAGGCGGACGTGATGCTCACCGGAGGCACCGAGGCGAGCGTCACGCCGATGGCGATCGGCGGCTTCGCCGCGATGAAGGCGCTCTCCGAGCGCAACGACTCGCCCGGGACGGCGAGTCGCCCCTTCGACGCCGATCGCGACGGCTTCGTGCTGGGCGAGGGCGCCGGCATCCTGGTGCTCGAGGAGCTGGAGCACGCCCGCGCGCGCGGCGCCCCCATCCTCGCCGAGCTGGCCGGCTTCGGCCAGACGGCCGACGCCTACCACATCACCGCGCCCGCCGCCGGCGGCGAGGGCGTGGTGCGGGCGATCCGCTCGGCGCTGCGCAGCGCAGGCGCCACGGCCGCGGACGTCGACTACATCAACGCGCACGGCACCTCCACGCCGGCCAACGACGTCAACGAGACGGCGGCCATCAAGGAGGCGCTCGGCTCGCGCGCGGAGGAGATCGTCGTCAGCTCCACCAAGTCGATGACCGGGCACACGCTCGGTGCGGCGGGCGGGGTGGAGGCCATCATCACCGCGCTCGCGTGCCGGAACGGCGTGATCCCGCCCACCATCAACTACCGCACGCCCGATCCGCTCTGCGACCTGAACTACGCCCCGAACGAGCCCGCGGAGCGGCCGGTCGAATTCGCGCTGAGCAACAGCCTGGGCTTCGGCGGGCACAACGTCTGCCTGGCGATCCGGCGATGGGACGGGTAGGGTCCAGCAGCTAGCAGCTGGCGGCTGGCTGTCGGGGCCCGGGCATCGTGCGGATGCCCGGGCCTCTCGTTATCTTCCGTGCTGTAACCTGTCCCCTGTACCCTGTCCCTTTATGAGAATCGGCCACGGCTACGATTCACACCGCTTCGCCGAAGGGCGCCGCCTCGTGCTCGGGGGCGTGGAGATCCCCTGGGACCGGGGCCTGAGCGGGCACTCCGACGCGGACGCGGTCGCCCACGCCGTGACCGACGCGCTGCTCGGCGCGGCCGGACTCGGCGATATCGGCCGTCACTTCCCGCCGGGCGACGACGCCTGGAAGGACGCCGATTCGATGGACCTCCTCGCCCGCGCGCTCCGCCTCATCGAGGGCGAGGACTACCAGGTGGTGAACGTGGACGTGACCGTGGTGGCGGAGGCGCCGCGCATCGGTCCGCACGCGGACGCGATGCGGGCACGGCTCGCGGCGGTGCTGGGGATCGCGCAGGAGCAGGTCTCGATCAAGGGCAAGTCCAACGAGGGACTCGGTTGGATCGGCGCCGGCGAGGGGCTCGCGGCGTTCGCGGTTGCGCTCATCGACCGGATCGAGGACCAGAGCGCGGTGTTCGCCCGCTACGCCGGCGCGGACATCGATGGAGGCTGAGCTCACGGCTCCCGCACCGCCGGACGCCGGGGCGCTGCGGCGGGACTTCCACGTCGCGCTCTTCCTCGACCACCTGCGCTTCGAGCGCGGCCTCGCGGAGCGCACGCTCGCCGCGTACGAGCACGACGTGCTGCGGCTCGCGGGCTTCCTGCGCGCCCGCGGCCGCGAGGGACCCGGCGCGGCGTCCACGGCCGACCTCCGCGCTTTCCAGCTCGCGCTGAAGGACACCGGGCTGGCGCCGACCTCCATCGGCCGGAACCTCTCGGCCGTGCGAGGCTACTTCGCCTTCCTCGTGGGTGAGAACCGCGTCGTCACCGACCCCAGCGAGCGACTGCAGACGCCGAAGGCGTGGCGCACGCTCCCGGAGGTGCTCACCGTCGGCGAGGTCGAGCGGCTCATCGAGAGCGTCGACGTCTCGCACCCGCTCGCGTGGCGCGACCGCGCACTCCTGGAGTTCGCCTACGCGAGCGGCGTGCGCGTCTCCGAGCTGATCGACCTCGAGATCCGCAACCTCTCGCTGGACGAGGAGTTCGCCCTCGTCTTCGGCAAGGGCGCCAAGGAGCGGCTCGTGCCCGTCGGCCGCCGGGCGATAGGCGCGCTCTCGATCTACCTGCGCGAGACCAGAGCGCGACTGGAGCGCGGGGAGGGGAAGGGAAGGGTCTTCCTCAACGCGCGGGGAAGGCCGCTCACGCGCATGGGCGTGTGGAAGATCCTGCGTCAGCACACGGAGCGCGCCGGCATCGAGAAGCCGGTCAGTCCGCACACCCTCCGCCACTCCTTCGCCACCCACCTCCTCGAGGGCGGCGCCGACCTGGTGGCGGTGCAGGAGATGCTCGGCCACGCCGACATCTCCACGACGCAGATCTACACTCACGTGGATCGGCGTTACCTGGCGGAGGTGCACCGGAGCTATCACCCCCGGGGGTGAGGAGGTCGTCAGCCGTCGGCCGCCGGTCGGCGGACGCGCCGGTAGGGTAGCACCGCATGAGCGAAGACCGACGGCCGACGACCGAAGCCCTGGCGCCGAAGCGGCGCCAGCGCAGGCAGGAGAGGAATTCATCCACTTTCTCGAATACCGAGCGTATCCCTTGATCCTCGTTATCGATAACTACGACAGCTTCACCTGGAATCTCGTCCAGTATCTGGGCGAGCTCGGGGAGGAGCCGGTGGTGCGGCGCAACGACGCGGTCTCGGTGGATGAGATCGCCGCGATGGCGCCCGATGCGATCGTCGTCTCGCCCGGGCCGTGCACGCCGGCGGAGGCGGGCGTCTCGGTGGAGGTGATCCGGCGGCTGGGACCGGGCACGCCGATCCTGGGTGTCTGCCTCGGCCACCAGTCGATCGGTGCGGCGTACGGCGGCGAGGTCGTACGGGCCGAGCGCATGATGCACGGGAAGACCTCGCCCGTGCGGCATACCGGAGAGGGGATCTTCGCGGGGGTCCCGTCGCCGTTCCGCGTGACGCGGTACCACTCGCTGGTGATCGCGCCGGAATCGGTTCCGGAGGAGCTGGAGGTGGTGGCCTGGACCGACGAGGCGGGCTACGAGGACGAGATCCAGGCGGTTCGGCACCGTGAACACCCCGTGTGGGGCGTACAGTTCCACCCGGAATCGATCGCGAGCGAGCACGGTCACGCCCTCCTGCGCAACTTCCTCCGGCTCGCGGGCCGCGAGTGAGGCGGATCGGCCCGTGGGCCCTGGCGCTCGTCCTGCTCTGCGCGCCTGTGGCGGCCGCGCAGCAGGTGCGGGTGGCGGGTGCTGCGCGCGGGGCGGCCGCCGATTCGCTCCGTGCGATCCTTGCCCGGAACGACTACCTGCTGCTCCGGCGCGACACCGTGCTCGGCGACTCCGTCCACCTCACCGGTGACCTCGTCGTGGACCGTGCGACGGTGCGCCTCTCGGGCCGCGTGGACGGCTCCGTGGCGGTCGTAGAGGGGATGTTCTTCCTGCGACCCGGGGCGCGGGTCGGCGGGAGCATCGTCTCCACGCCCGGGTCGCTCTTCCTGCCGTCGGCGCGCGCCACCTTCGGAGACAGCCTCACGGTGCCGCTCTCCGTTCGGGCGAGCATCGAGCGCACGGACAGCGGGGAGGTGGTGCGGCTGACTCCGCCACCGGGTCCGCGCGCCATCACACCCGGCGGCCTCTTCGGTCTCGGCCTGCCGACCTACGATCGCGTCGACGGTGTGACACCCCGGCTCTCCGTGCGCTTCCAGCCGTTCGGCGCCCGGGAGAGCCACCTCAACGCCGAGGCGTGGGTCGGCTATCACTCCGCGCGAGGGACGCTCGCGGGCGGCGGCCGGATCACGCTGCCGATCGGAGGCGACTACAGGGCGAGCATCGAGTTCGCGCGCGCGACGCTGACGAACGAGGAATGGATCCGCGGGGACCTCGTCAACTCGCTCGCGGCCCTCTTCTTCCGCTCCGACGCCCGCGACTACCGGGAGTCCGACTACGTCTCCGCCACCTTCGAGCGGCTGCCGTCGGCGCTCCGGGTCGGGCACGCTTTCGTCGCTCCGCGGCTGACGCTCCTCGCCTCGCGCGACCACTCGCTCGACGCGCGAGATCCCTGGACGGTCTTCCACGGCGGTGAGGACTGGCGGCCGAATCCGTGGATCGCCGACGGAGACCTCGTCTCCGCGACGCTCGGCGCGCGCCTGGGCTGGCGCGGCACCCTCGCTCGCTTCGCCGGCGATGCGGCGCTCGAGTGGGCGCCCGGGACCCTCAGCGATTTCTCCTTCGCCCAGCTCGCCGCTCACGCAGACTGGCAGATGGCCGTGATCCGCGGGCAGTTCCTCACCGTGCGCGGGCATCTCCTGCAACCGATCGGGCCCGACGGCGCGCCGCCGCAGCGCTGGAGCTTCGTGGGCGGACCCGGTACGCTACCGACGCTCGACTACGACGGCCGGCGCGGCGATCACCTCGTCTTCGTCGAGTCGACGTACGCGTTTCCCATCCCGTGGGTCACCGTTCCCCTGCTCGGCCCCCCGACGATCGCGCTGCGCGACGCCGTGGGCAGCGCCTGGGTCACCGACGGACCGACCCCGCGCTGGGAGCAGAGCGCGGGCGTCGGCGCCCAGTTCCGAGCGCTGGAGGCGTTCCTCTACATCGACCCGGCCGACCCGGGTGCGAAGCCGGCGTTCGTCGTCGCCGTGGCGCTACCGCGGTAGGCCGGGTGCTTTGACAAAACCCCGCACGCCCGCTAGCTTTCTGGCGTGATTATTGCTAAAGCGCGCCCGCTTCCGGCGCCCGACCGCTCGTGACGAGCCCGGTCCTCGGCGTGATCCCGGCCCGGCTCGGATCGACTCGACTTCCGCGCAAACCGCTGCACCCGCTGGCGGGGCGGCCGCTGATCGAGTGGGTCTGGCGCCGGGTCGTCGCATTGGGGCTCTGCGACGAGGTCGTGGTCGCGACCGACAGCGGCGAGGTCGCGGAGGTGGCACGGGCGTTCGGCGCGCGCGTGGAGCTGACCTCGCCCGAGCACCCCTCCGGCACCGACCGGGTGGCGGAGGTCGCCGCGATGCCGGCGTTTCGCGGCTACGACGTCGTCGTGAACGTCCAGGGTGACGAGCCCTTCATCGCGGCGGAGACGCTCCGCGCGGCGACCGCCCTGGTGGCGGTGGCGGGGTGGGAGGTGGGCACCGCGGCCGCGCCGATCCGGTCCGTCGAGGAGTGGCTCGACCCGGCGGCGGTGAAGGTGGCGCTCGCCGACGACGGCGGGGCGCTCCTCTTCTCGCGGGCGCCGATCCCCTTCAAGCGCGACGGCGGCCCGACGGCCGCGGATCTCGCTCGCGGGGACTTCCTCCGCCACGT
>DASSTO010000024.1:0-13655 GCA_035707865.1 Longimicrobiaceae bacterium
ATCGTCGGCAGGATGGCGTCGGGCCGCTCCATCTCGATCACCCGCTCGACCCACTCGGGCGTGATCGGCTCGATGTACGTCTCGTCGGCCAGGTCGGGGTCCGTCATGATCGTGGCCGGGTTGGAGTTCACCAGGATGACCCGGTACCCCTCCTCCTTCAGTGCGCGGACGGCCTGTGTGCCCGAGTAGTCGAACTCGGCCGCCTGCCCGATGACGATGGGACCGGAGCCAAGGATGAGAATGCTCTTCAGATCGGTACGCTTGGGCATAGTGGCGCGCGTGGTGGTGGCGTACACTCGTGCGCCGGCCGACCGTGCTCGCGGCCCGCCGGCGCCTCGATCGTGCGAAGATTACTCGCTAGCACGGAAATATATCCCAAACCCGGCACGGCCGCCACCCTCGCGCACAGCCGCTCACGGCTCCCTGGAGCTACGCGGCGCCGAGGTAGGCGTAGCGCAGGACGAAGAGCGCGGCGATGATCCAGACGAGGAGGTTGACCTCGCGGGCGCGCCCGGCGAGGAGCTTGACCAGCGGGTAGGTGATGAAGCCGAGCGCCAGACCGTTCGCGATCGAGAAGGTGAGCGGCATGGCGATGATGGTGACGAAGGCGGGCACGGCCTCGGTGGCGTCGTCCCACGCGAGATCCAGGATGCTGCGGATCATCAGGCTGCCGACGATGATGAGCGCGGGCGCGGTGGCGACGGCCGGAACGGCGGCGGCGAGAGGGGAGAGGAAGACGGCGACGGTGAAGAGCACCCCGGCGGTGATGGCGGTGAGCCCGGTCCGCCCGCCCTCGGCCACGCCGGTGGCGCTCTCGACGTAGGCGGTGACCGTCGAGGTGCCGAGCGTGGCCCCGACCGTGGTGGCGACGGCGTCGGCCATGAGGGCGCGCCCGGCGCGGGGCAGATCGCCCTCCGGGGTGAGGAAGCCCGCCTGGCGCCCCAGCCCGACGAGAGTGCCGACGGTGTCGAAGAGGTCGACGAAGAAGAAGACGAAGACGACCTGGAGCAGCCCCATCCCCAGCGCGCCGCGCACGTCCATCGCGAGGAAGGTGCTCCGCGGGTCGGGGATCGACGCGATGCGGCGAGGCGCCTCGGCCACCCCGCTCAGGTAGGCCGCGATCGCCGTGACGACGATCCCGATCATGATCGCGCCCTTCCAGCCCCGCGCCAGGAGCGCGCCGGTGAGGACCAGGCCGCCGACGGCGAGCAGCGAGTCGGCCGAGGTGATGTTCCCCAGGGTGACGAGCGTGGAGGCGTTCGCCACCACGATCCCGGCGTTGCGCAGCCCGATGAAGGCGATGAAGAGGCCGATGCCCGCGCCGGTGCCGAGCTTCAGCGCGAGCGGGATCCCCTTGATCACCAGCTCCCGCACGCGCAACAGCGTCAGGACGATGAAGGCGACCCCGGAGAGGAAGACCGCTCCCAGCGCGGTCTGCCAGGGCACGTGCATCCCCAGGCAGACGGTGTAGGTGAAGTAGGCGTTCAGCCCCATCCCCGGCGCGAGCGCGAAGGGATAGTTGGCCAGAAGGCCCATGATGAACGAGCCCACCGCGGCGGAGACGGCGGTGGCGAAGAGCGCGCCCTCGACCGGGACGCCCGCCTGCGAGAGGACCTGCGGGTTGACGGCCAGGACGTAGGCCATGGTGAGGAAGGTCGTCACGCCCGCCTCGACCTCCGTCCGCGGCGTGGTGCCGGATTCCTCCAGGTGGAACCAGCGCTCCAGGAGCCCACCCCGCCGCGCCCCCGCCATCGTCGCGCTCATGGAGCCGTCCGTGGCGTGCCGTCAACGCCCGAAGAGCGCGCGGACGCGACCACTGGCGGCCGATCGCGCGCCCACGCTGCTCGCGCCCGGCCGGCGCGCCAGCCAGCCGTCGGCGCCCCAGACGCGGCCCGCGTGCGCGCCGAAGAAGGCGACCATGGAGGCCATGAGAAGCAGGTGAAAACCCTCCTGGCCGGGGCTCTGCCAGAAGGAGGCGAGGCCGTGGTTCAGCGCAAGGAAGAAGCCCAGCGCCGCCGCGGCCTCGGTGAAGAGCCGCAGCGCGAGCCCGACGGCGACCTCGCCGAGCATGGTTAGGTGAGCGAACACTCCCGCGTTCGGGACGGCGACGTGTACGAGGAAGTCGTGATACCACCCGACGGGGTTGCCGGCGGCGTAGTCGGCCAGGCGCTTCGGCAGGAAGCCGATCCACCGCGCCGAGGTGCCCGCCGGCAGCGGAAGAACGCCGGCCACCAGCGTCCAGGCGACCTTCGTGCGCATGCTCTTCAGGAACCAGAGCCCCACGGCGATCCGCAGCATCGCCAGCCACCGCTCGGGCCTCCGCATCTCGCCGTCGCCCATTCCTCGCCCCCGTTGTGAGGTGTCTAGCGCACGGCCACGCCCCGGGGCGAGCCGCCGGTCCGGATACGCTTCACGACGACGCGCCGCACCGGGTCGATCACGGAGACCTCGCCCGAGGGCCCATCCGCGGTGTAGAGCTTCCTGCCGTCGGGCGACATGGCGGTGCCCATCGGGCGCGCGCCGTCACCGGGGACGGGAATCGTCGCGATCACGCGGTGCGTCGGCACGTCCACCACGCCGACCGTCCCGCCCTCGGGCTCGTCGCCGACCGGCACGCGCTGCGTCACCGTCGCGCGACGGCGTCGACCATCGCCACCCCGTCGGCGGCGAGGTCGGGCGGCGGGAGCTTCGACTCGTCCACCCCGGGCTCGCTCCTGACACGCCGACGTGAGCACTGCGAGCGCGAGGACCGGCGCGGCGCGGCGGAGCGCCCGACCTGCTTCGACGGATCTGTGCATCGGCCGGCTCGGGTGAGGGGTGGGCCATCGCCGAGTCGCCGTGCAGAAACCGGACCGGCTGGCGCCGACGCGGCCCGCGGGCGAGATTCGGAGCTGGAGCAGAGAGGGAGAACGTGAACGCCGAGCCGAGAAACCGCCCGTGCAGCTGCGTCGTCTCCTGGTATTCGGACTCGTCGGAGGATGGGGCGCCGTGGTGAACAGCGCGATCCTGTGGCTGCTGCACTCGCGCCTGGGGGTGTACTACGTCGCGGCCTCCGCCATCGCGACGGAGTGCGCGATCGTCAGCAACTTCCTGGGCCACGAGTTCGTCACCTTCGGTGACGAGCGGCGCGCCGGCGGGGCCGGCGCGCGCTTCGTCCGCTACCAGGCGATCAGCCTCCTCACCCTCGTCGGGACGGTCGGGCTGCTCGCCGCACTCGTCCAGATCGGCGGCGAGGCGCGCCTGCTCGTCTGGAACGTGATCGCCATCGGGGTGATGTTCCTCGTCAACTTCGGCGCGAACCGCCTGGTGACGTGGCGCGCGCCGGGCGTGGCGGCGGATTGATGGGCGGCGAGATGCTGGCGGCGGGGAAGGCCGCGCGCCGGGAGGCGGTGCCGGGAAGGGCGGATCGGCGGTGGAGGATCGCCCTGATCGTCATCGCCGCTGGCACGCTGGTCCGCCTCGTCGTGGGCGCCCTGCTGCCGCTCGTGCCCGACGAGGCGTACTACTGGGTCTGGTCGCAGCGCCTGGCGGCCGGCTACTTCGACCACCCGCCGGGGATCGCGCTCGCGATCCGCTCCGGGACGACACTCCTCGGGACGTCGTACCTCGGCGTGCGTCTCGGACCCATCCTGGCGGGCACGGTATGCGCCCTCGCCATCGCCGCGACCGCGCGGCGTCTGGGCGGCGACGGCGCCGCCCTCCTCGCCGCGATGGCCACCACGCTGGTGCCTCTGGCCGCGGCGGGGCTCGTGCTCGCCACGCCCGACGCCCCGCTCCTCGCCACCTGGGCCTGCGCGGTCTACGCGCTCGTGCGGGCGCTCCAGGCGCCGCCCGGCTCGCGCGCCGCGCTCGGGTGGTGGGCGGCGGCCGGGCTTGCGCTCGGGGCGGCCTTCGTCTCCAAGTACACCTCCATCCTCCTGCCTGCGGGCGTATTCATCGCCCTCGCCCTGCACCCGCGACTGCGCCGGCGGCTCGCGGAACCCGGGCCGTGGCTCGCGGCGGGCATCGCGACGCTCGTCCTCCTGCCCGTCCTGATCTGGAACGCCGGGCACGGGTGGATCTCCTTCACCTTCCAGATCCAGCACGGGCTCCACGCCTCCGGCGCCGACTTCGTGCGAACGGCGCTGCGCTACGAGGGCGACTTCCTCGGCGGTCAGCTCGGGCTCGCCTCGCCGATCCTCTTCGTCCTGATGGCGATCGCCGTGGGACGCGCGCTGCGGCGCCGGGGCGATCCGGTCCGGTGGACGCTCGCGGTGGTGAGCGTCGCGGTGATGGCGCTCTTCGCGTACAGCGCGCTGCGCAAGCGCGTCGAGCCCAACTGGCCGGCGCCCGCGTACGTCGGTGCGATCATCCTCCTCGCGGCGGGTGATCGGCGCCGCTACGGGCGCTGGCTCGGCGCGGGGGTGGTCCTGGCCGGCGCGATGACGCTCGTGGTCTACCTGGACGCCGTCGCCCCGATCCTCCCCCTCCCCGCCCCGCGCGATCCGGTGGCGCGCGCCTTCGGGTGGGACGCACTGGCGGCCGCGGCGCAGCGGGCGGCCCGCGAGCCATCGCCCACGCCCGGCGCGAGGAGCTGGATCGGCGCGGAGCGCTACCAGGAGGCGGCGGAGATCGCCTTCCACACGGGCGACCCGACGACCTTCGCGCTGAACCTCACCGGCCGCTCGAACCAGTACGACCTCTGGCCCGGCTTCCCGCAGCTCGCGCGCCCGGGGGACCGCCTCGTGCTCGTGCTCGACGAGGCGCACGGGCCACCCCCTGACGTGGAGCTGCTCGCGCCGTACTTCGAGTCGGCGAGACGCGGCGCGCTCGTGGAGCGGCGGCGCGGCGGTGGAACGATCGCGACGCGGAGGATCTACGTGCTCGACGGCTGGCGCGGGGGCTGGCCCGACGGCCGCGGCGGGCGCTAACCGCTGGAGCTGACCTTCAGCCCCACGATCCCCGCCACGATCAGGGCGATGCACAGCAGCCGGAAGGCCGTCGCCGGCTCGCCGAAGAGGACGATCCCGAGGACGACGGTGCCGATGGTGCCGATGCCGGTCCACACGGCGTAGGCGGTTCCGAGGGGCAGGGTGCGCACCGCGATCGCCAGCAGCACCATGCTGAGGACGAGGATCACCGCCGTGACGAGCGTCGGGACCAGGCGGGTGAGGCCGTGCGTGTACTTGAGCCCCACCGCCCAGCCCACCTCGCAGAGACCCGCCAGCAGAAGGACGACCCACGCCATCCGTTCGCCTCCGGAGTGTGCGGGGTCGTCCCCACGGAAGAAGTACCGGGCGCCGGGTCGTCCCGGCGCCGATCGCGAGTCCGCGTGAGGATAGGGGCGAGCGGAAGGGCGGTCAAGCGGCGGGCGCGGTGGGCGCGTCGCCGTTGCGGAAGACGGCGGCGCCCCCGGCAACGCATGCGTCGCCGGGGGCGCGATGGGTCGGGTGGGACTCGAACCCACGACCTGGCGGTTAAAAGCCGCATGCTCTACCAGCTGAGCTACCGACCCGGGCCTGGAAGGTACAGCCGGGTCCGCCGTTTCTCAAGCCGGAGAGCGGGGATTTCAGCGCCGCGTGATGCGCATCCCGTTCGCGGCGATCCCCTCGCGCGGGGGCTTCGGCCGGCGCGGTTCGGCACTCCCCTTCCCCGCCGGCCGCCCCCGGCGCGCGGGTGCGTTGCCGCTCTTCATGCTGAGCGCGATGCGCTGCCGGGCGAGGTCGACGCCGAGCACCCGAACCGTGACCCGGTCGCCCACCTTCACCACGTCGTTGGGGTCGTTCACGAAGCGCTCGGCGAGCTCTGAGACGTGCACGAGGCCGTCCTGGTGGACGCCGACGTCCACGAAGGCGCCGAAGGCGACGACGTTGGTGACGGTGCCCTGCAGCGTCATTCCCTCCTTCAGGTCCGCGAGGCTCTCGACGTCCTCGCGGAAGGCGGGTGCCTCGAAGGCGTCGCGCGGGTCGCGGCCGGGCTTCCGCAGCTCGCGCACGATGTCCTCGATCGTGGGGAGGCCGACGCCCTCGTCGACGTAGCGCTCCGGCCGGATGCGGCTCGCCTCGACCTCGCTGCCGACGAGGCGCTCCAGCGGGGTGCCGAGGTCGCGGGCGATACGCTCCACCAGCGCGTAGCGTTCCGGGTGCACGGAGGAGGCGTCGAGCGGGTGCTCGCCGTCGCGAATGCGCAGGAAGCCCGCGGACTGCTCGAACGTCTTCGCGCCGAGGCCGCTCACCGCCAGCAGCTGCTTCCGGGAGCGGAAGGGGCCGCTTCGGTCCCGGTGCTCCGCGACGCGCTGCGCGAGCGAGGGGCCGAGGCCGGCGACGTAGGAGAGGAGCGCCGGCGAAGCGGTGTTCACCTCCACGCCGACCCGGTTGACGCAGCTCTCTACCGTCTCGTCGAGGCGCCGCTTGAGCTTCGTCTGCGAGACGTCGTGCTGATACTGCCCCACCCCGATCGACTTGGGATCGATCTTCACCAGTTCCGCGAGCGGGTCCTGCAGACGCCGGGCGATCGAGACGGCGGAGCGAAGCGTCAGGTCGAGGTCGGGCAGTTCCTCGCGCGCCACGTCACTCGCGGAGTAGACCGACGCGCCGGCCTCGTTCACCATCACCACGGCGGGCCGCCGCTCCGCCGGGACCTCCCGCACCGCGTCGCGGACGAGCCTGTCGGCCTCGCGGCTGGCGGTCCCGTTCCCCACGGCCACCAGCTCGACGCCGTGCGCCTCCGCGAGCCGGACGACCTCCCGCTTCGCCCGGTCCTCCTGGTGGAGGTAGAGGAGCCCGGTCTCGAGAACCGCGCCGGTGGGGCCGACGACGGCGAGCTTACAACCGGTCCGGTAGCCCGGGTCCACGCCCAGCGTCACCCGCCCGCCCGCCGGCGCGGCGAGCAGCAGGCCTTCGAGGTTCTGGCCGAAGATCCGGATCGCCTCCTCGTCGGCGCGCGTCTTCAGCTCCATGCGCAGCTCGACCTCCACGGAGGGCGCGATCAGGCGCGCGTACGCGTCCGCCACCGCGTCACCCATCGCCTCGGGGGCGGCGGCCGGGGCGACGTAGCGCCGGCGCAGGCCGGCGAGGATCTCCTCCTCGGGAGCCCGGATACGCGCGCTCAGGAACTCCTCCGCCTCGCCGCGGCGGATGGCGAGCACGCGGTGGCCCGGGAGGCTCCGGAGCGGCTCCGAGAAGTCGTAGTAGTCCTGGAACTTCGACGTCTCGCCCTCCTTCCCGCGCGCGGCGCGGCTCTCCAGCACGCCCCGCTCCCGCGTGGCGTCCCGCACGAAGGCACGGACCTGCGCGTCGTCGGCGATGCGCTCGGCCACGATGTCGCGCGCGCCGGCCAGCGCCTCCTCGGCGGACGCGACGCCCCGACCCGGGTCCACGTACGAGGCCGCCGCGCGCGCCAGCCCGGCGTCGCCCGCCTCACCCGCCCAGAGGAGCTCGGCGAGCGGCCCGAGCCCCCGCTCCTGCGCGATGGTGGCGCGCGTGCGCCGCTTCGGCTTGTACGGCCGGTAGAGGTCCTCCAGCTCGGCCTTCGTCTCCGCGCGCGCCAGCTGCGTGCGCAGCTCCGGCGTCAGCTTCCCCTGCTCCTCGATGGAGGCGAGCACCGCGGCGCGCCGGTCGTCCAGCTCGGTGAGGTACTCGCTCCGGTCGCGGATCTCTCGGATCTGCACCTCGTCCAGCTCGCCCGTGGCCTCCTTCCGGTAGCGGGCGACGAAGGGGACGGTGTTACCGGCGGCGAGCAGCTCCAGCGTCGCGCGCACCTGCGCGGGGCGGAGGGAGAGTTCGGCGGCGATGCGGTCGGAATAGGACATGAAAAAGAAGTTACGAGTTACGAAGTACGAGTTACGAGTCAATGGCTACGAGTGGCGAGATCCCAACTCGTAACTCGTAACTGGGAACTCGTAACTACCGGCGCGCCCACCGCACCCCGGCGCGGGCGCCGACGATGCTGGCGGCGAGCTGGGCGAGGAGCAGGAGGAGCGTGGAGCCGGCCACGACGGCGTACCAGTCGGAGGCTCCGGAGGGGGCGCCGAGGAGGTTCACGACGAGGACGACGACGATCGAGAGCACGAGCATCGCCAGGGCGTGCAGGAGGGGCGCGGCGTTGGCGCGGTTCCCCGCGATGAAGCCACCGACGAGGAAGCCGACGATGACGGCGACGAGGACCCAGAGGTGCTCGCGGGGCGCGCCGGCGTTCGCGGCGCCGAAAGCTGCGGCGGCGACGAGAACGAAGGAGGCGACCGCCACCGCGAGCACCCACGCGATCGCGATCCAGACCGGCCGGAGGCTTCGAAACGATTCGTGCATGGTCTCAGTCTTCGAAGGTCGGGTCGAGCTGCTCCACCGGGCGGAAGGAGCGGCGGTGGTGCGGCGTGGGCCCGAAGCGCAGCAGTGCCTCGCGGTGCTCCGCCGTACCGTACCCCTTGTTGCGCTCCCAGGCGTACTGCGGGTATCGGGCCGCGAGCCGCCGCATCAGCCCGTCGCGGCAGACCTTGGCGACGATGCTGGCGCAGGCGATGGAGTGCACGAGGTGGTCGCCGCCGACGACCGCGGTCTGCCAGTCGAGCCCCAGCTCCGGCACGGGCAGACCGTCGACGACGAGGTGCTCGGGCGGCAGCCCCAGGCGCCGGATCGCCCGCTCCATCGCGAGCGCGGTGGCGCGGCGGATGTTGAGGCGGTCGATCTCGCGCGCCGAGGCCGCGCCGATGCCGACCGCCGCCGCCCGGGCCGTCACCTCCGCGACGAGCGCCTCCCTCCGGCGCGCGCTCAGGCGCTTCGAGTCGTCGACGCCGGCGCAGGCGAGACCGCCCGGAGGCAGGATCACCGCCGCGGCGACGACCGGGCCGGCGAGCGGGCCGCGCCCCACCTCGTCCACGCCCGCGACGGCGCGAACGCCACGGCTCCAGAGCCCGCGCTCGAAATCGAGCGGGCCCTGGAGCCGTTCTCCGCGATCCACGGGGGCCTCGCCCCCGCGGCTGGCGGCGCGCCGACCCACCGCTTAGCGCGTGCGGCGCTCCTTGATGCGCGCGGCCTTCCCGCGGAGGTTCCGCAGGTAGTACAGCTTCGCGCGCCGCACCCGGCCCTGGCGCACCACCGTGATCGACTCGATCGAGGGCGAGTGCAGCGGGAAGATGCGCTCCACCCCCACGCCGCTCGAGATCTTGCGCACGGTGAAAGTCTCGCTGATGCCACCGTGCTTGCGCGCGATGCAGACGCCCTCGAACGCCTGCAGGCGCTCCTTGTCGCCCTCGCGGACGCGGACGTTGACGCGCAGGGTGTCGCCCGCGCGGAAGGCGGGCACGTCGTCCTTCAGATATTCCTGCTGCGTTTCGATGAAGGCGTGCATGATCGGTATAGGTTACAGGTTACAGGTTACAGGTTACAGGTGAAGGCGGGCAGGCTATTCCCTGTCCCCTGTCCCCTGTCCCCTTCTCCACAGGTCCGGGCGCCGCTCGCGCGTGAGGCGCTCCGACTCGGTGCGCCGCCACTCGGCGATCTTCGCGTGATCGCCGGAGAGCAGCACCGGCGGCACCCCCATCCCGCGGAACTCCGCGGGCCGAGTATACGACGGCGGGCTCAGGAGGCCCTCGTAGTGCGAGTCGGTCGAAGCCGACTCGTGGTCCGAGATGGCGCCTGGCAGGAGCCGCACCACCGCGTCGACCACCGCCAGCGCGGCGATCTCGCCGCCGGAGAGGATGAAGTCGCCCAGGGAGATCTCCTCCGCCCCGAGCCCCTCCACCACCCGCTGGTCGAGGTCCTTGTAATGCCCGCACAGCAGCGTCAGCTCGTTCTCCAGCGAGAGCCGCACCGCGGTCTCGTGGTCGAAGACGCGACCTCGGGCCGACATCGCCAGGATCGCGCCCCCGGGGTGCCGCTCGCCCGCCGGGGCCAGCGACTCCACCGCGTCGAAGAACGGCTCCGGCTTGAGCACCATCCCGGCGCCGCCACCGTACGGATAGTCGTCCACCGTGCGGTGCCGGTCGTGCGTGAAATCGCGCGGGTCGACCAGCCGGTACTCCACCAGCCCCGCCTCCACCGCCCGGCCGGGAATGCTCAGCGCCAGCGGCCCCCGGAAGAACTCGGGGAAGAGCGTGACCAGGTTGATCCGCATCGCTCAGAGCTCCAGCAGACCCTCGGGCGGCTCGATCTCCAGCACTCCCGCCCGCGGGTCCGTGCGCCGCACCCAGGCCTCGACGAAGGGGAGCAGAAGCTCCGCTCGCCCGGGGCGCTCCACGGCCAGCAGCTCTCCGGCCGCGGTCTCCACCACCGAGCGCACCGTGCCGAGCCGCTCGCCGCCGACCCACACCGCCATCCCCACCAGGTCCCGGTAGTGGACCTCGCCCGCGGCCACCGGGGCCGCCTCGGCGGCGGGGATCAGGAGCGTCCGCCCGCGGAGCGCCTCCAGCTCGGGCGTGCGACCGGCGAACTCCGCCGCCTTCAGCAGCAACCCGTCCTTCTGCGAGCGAACCTTCTCGACGGTGAGCGTGCCACCCGTGGGCCGGCCACCCGCGTCGCCGAGCAGCAGCACCCGCCCGGTGCGGAAGACCGACCTCGGCCGATCCGTCTCCAGGCCCACCGCCAGCTCGCCTCGCACTCCGTGCGGCCGGCGGATGGTGCCCACGGACAGGTATTCCGTCGGATCCGCCATCGGAGGCGCTTACTCCGCCTTCGGCTCCGGCTGCTCCGGCTCCCCGGCGACGGCGTCCTGCACGGCCTCGACGGCCGTCTCCACGGCGTCCGTCACCGCCTGGACGGCCTCCTGCGCGACGGCGGCGGCTTCCTGCGCCACGGCCGTGGCCGCCTCGACCACCCGCTGCCTGGCGGGCCGACCGGCCGCGCGCTCCGCGGCACGCTGCGCGCGCGCCTCTCCCCGGTCGACCGCTTCCTTCCTGCGCAGGAGCGAGCGGACCGTGTCGGTCGGCCTCGCGCCCTTCGAGATCCAGTACTGGACCTGCTCCCGATCCACGACCAGGGTCATCGGCTCGGTGCGCGGGTTGTAGTGCCCCAGGTTGGCGACGAAACGGCCGTCACGCGGCATCGAGCTCTCGGCGACCACGATGCGGTACGTCGGTGCCTTCTTCCGCCCCATGCGGCGGAGCCGGATCTTCAGTGCCATCGATTCTCCTGATCGACTGCGGGTGCACGTCCAGCGGCGGCGCGGCCCCCTGTGGCCACGCGGCGGCGCGGACGATCGAAACGACGGGCCCTTCCCTTCCCGACCACTACCGTCCGAAGGGCAGGCCTCCCCCTCCGAAGGGCATCTTCGGGAGCCCGCGGGGCATCATCCCCTGCAGGCCCTTCATCTGCTTCATGAACTTCTGCATGTCCTTGAACTGCTCCAGCAGCCGGTTGATCTCCTGGACCGGCCGGCCGGAGCCGCGCGAGATTCGGGCGCGGCGCGAGCCGTTGAGCAGCTCGGGGCGCTTCCGCTCCCGCGGCGTCATCGAGAGGATGATCGCCTCGATGTGCTTCATGCGCTGCGGGTCCACCTTGATGTTCTTCAACATCTTGTTGTTGACCCCGGGCAGCATCTTCAGGAGGTTCTCCAGCGGGCCCAGGTTCTGGATCTGGCGCAGCGCGGTGAGGAAGTCCTCCAGGTCGAAGCGCCCGGCGCCGAGCATCTTCTTCTCGAGCTTCGCCGCCTGCTCCTGGTCGAAGGAGCGCTGGGCGCGCTCGACGAGGGTGAGGACGTCGCCCTGCTGCAGGATCCGCCCGGCCATGCGCTCCGGGTGGAAGTCCTCCAGCCCGTCGAGCTTCTCGCCCACGCCGATGAACTTGATCGGCTTGTGGGTGACGCCGTAGATCGAGAGCGCCGCGCCGCCGCGGGCGTCGCCGTCCATCTTGGTGAGCACCACGCCGGAGACGTCGAGGGCCGCGTCGAAACCCTCGGCGATCTTCACCGCCTCCTGGCCCGTCATGCCGTCGGCGACGAAGAGGATCTCGGTGGGCTGGACCGCCTCCTTCAGGCGCTTCAGCTCCTCCATCATCTCCGCGTCGATCTGCAGCCGGCCGGCGGTGTCGAAGATCACCACCCGGTCGCGCTCGGCCTTCGCCTGCTGGAGGGCGCGCTTCGCGATCCCCAGCACGTCCTGGCTCCCCGGCTCGGCGTAGACGGGTACGCCAACCTGCTCGCCCAGCGTCTGCAGCTGGTCGACGGCGGCGGGGCGGTAGACGTCGCAGGCGACGAGGCGCGTCTGCCGCATCTCGCGCTTCATCTTCCGCGCGAGCTTCCCCGCGGTCGTCGTCTTTCCGGAGCCCTGCAGCCCCACCATCATGATCACCGTCGGCGGGATCGGCGCGATCTGCAGCGCCGCCCGCTTCTCGCCCAGCATCGCGGTCAGCTCGTCGTGGACCACCTTCACGATCTGCTGCCCCGGCGAGACCGCCTTCAGCACCTGCTCGCCGAGCGCCTTCTCCTCCACCCGCTTCAGGAACTCGCGGGTGACCTGGTAGTTGACGTCGGCCTCCAGCAGGACGCGACGGATCTCCCGAAGCCCCTCGCGGATCATCGGCTCCGTCAGCACCCCGCGCGAGCGGAAGGTGCCGAGCACGCCGTCTAGCTTTTCGCTGAGCTGGTCGAACATTCTGCGCCGATGGGCGAAAGCCTGAGATGCAAAGCCTGCAAATATAGGCAATCACGCGGCATCTGACAACCGGAAGGGGAATCCAGGAGGCAGGAGTCGGAATGAGCGGCGTCCCTGTTCCGACATCCGTCTTCTGCTTCCGACTCCTGGCTCCTCAGACCCCCACGCGGGGGCCCGGCGCGTCCGCGGCCAGCGCCTCGAAGACGCGCAGCGCGAGCGGGACCTTGCCGAAGGGGGCGCTCACCTGGACGCCCTGGATGCGCGGGCGGGCGTCGCGCAGCATCTGCTGGGCGATGCGGAGGCCCTCCTCGACGGCCTCCTCCTTGCCGACGGCGCTCGCGCGGCGCATCCGCTCGACGACGGACTCGGGGACCACGACGCCGGGCACCTCGTTGGCGAGGAACTCGGCGTTGCGCGCGCTGACCAGCGGCCAGATGCCCGCGATCACGGGAATGCGGATTCCCTCGCGCTCGATGTGGTCGAGGAAGCGAAAGAGCTGGTGCAGGTCGAAGACGGGCTGGGTGATGGCGTACTCGGCGCCCGCCTCGACCTTCCAGTAGAAGCGGCGCATCTCCTGCTCGAAGTCGGTCGCGCCCGGGTTGACGCCGACGCCCGCCACGAAGCTCGTCGGCCGGCCGATGGCGCTGCCGCCGGGATCGAGGCCGCGGTTGAGGCGGGAGACGAGGTTGGCGAGGCCGATCGAGTCGATGTCGAAGACGGCGGTGGCGTCCGGGTACGGACCCATCTTGGGCGGATCGCCGGTGACGAGCAGGAGGTTGCGCAGCCCGAGCGCCTGCGCGCCGAGCAGGTCCGAGAGCATGCCGAGGAGGTTGCGGTCCCGGCAGCAGTAGTGGACGACCGGCTCGATGCCCGGCACGTGCTGCTGGATGAGCAGCGAGGTGGCGATCACGCCCATGCGGCTCTGGGCCCGCGGGCCGTCGGGAACGTTGACGCCGTCCACGCCGGCCTCCGCGAGCAGGCGCACGCCCTCGATCATCCGCTCGGGCTCGATGCCGCGCGGCGGCACGATCTCGACGGTCGTGACGAACTCGCCCGTGGCGAGCTTGCGGCCCCACGCCGAGCGCTCAGCGAG
>DASSTO010000025.1:0-2366 GCA_035707865.1 Longimicrobiaceae bacterium
ACCGCCCGCCGTAATCCGGTCCGTACACCGGATAGTCGTACCCGACCGGGTTGGCGGAGCCGCGGTTCGTCCAGGTGCCGCCGATGGTCAGGTAGGGTCGGCGCATGTAGCGGTCGTCGCCCATGCGGTCCATCCGGTCGCCGGTGTACATGTT
This sequence comes from Longimicrobiaceae bacterium, assembly GCA_035707865.1. Taxonomy (GTDB): domain Bacteria; phylum Gemmatimonadota; class Gemmatimonadetes; order Longimicrobiales; family Longimicrobiaceae; genus DASSTO01. Next base: position 155 of record DASSTO010000025.1, read on the forward strand.
GTAGTCGCGCGGGTAGCGCGGGCCCATGTTGCCGACGACGTAGTCGAGGTTGTACGGTGCGACGACGCGGTCGGGGCGGCCGTTCACGGGGAAGAGGGGCGGCCGGGAGAGATCGTACGCAAGGTCGTAGGACGGGGTGCGCGGGCGCATGCGTGGGCGCATCGTCTGCGGAAAGCCGCGCATGCCGTAGTCGTAGCGGCGGTCGTAGCGTGCCATGTCGGCTCCTGGAGGGCGTGGACGGAATCGTGCGTCGGGCCGTCCAGAGGTGCAATCCGCGTTCCCGCCGTGGTGGGGCTCCCCGGGGAGGGTCGGGGGTAGGACGACGAGCCCACGCACCCGAGCACAGGAGGCACCCGTGGGAGGACTCGGCGACCTGGCCCGCGAGTACGAGGCGAAGCACTTCCCGATCACACGCCGCCTCGACCTGCACGGCGAGGGGCCGGAGGCCGCGCGTGAGCGCGCCCTGCGGTGGATCCAGTCGTACGCGCACGAGGAGCCGGGGCAGGAACTGCTGCTCGTCGTCGAGCGCGGCGGGCGCCCGGGACGTGGCGCCACGCCCGTGCGGCTCGCGGTGGAGGCGCTGCTGCGCGAGCTGGAAGGCCGGCTCATCGACTGGTGGCAGTCGTTCGGGCCGGGGAGCCTGGCGCTGCGCGTCAGCGAGTACCCTCGCATGCGGGCGCTCCGCCCGGAGACCGCGCCGCCGATCGAAGGAGACGGCCGGACGCCCGAGACCGCCGGTTCGGCACCACTCGCCCTCCACCACGACATCCCCCCCGAACTGCTCGATACCGCACGCCTCGCCGCGGAGCTGCGCCGCAGCCGCGAGGACATCTCCGTCGGGATGATGGACGCGGTGCTGCGCCGCGTCTGGATCGAAGCGCAGGCCGCGGCGATGGAGGAGCGCATCGGCTTCGGGGCCGCGCTCGCCCGGATCCTCGAAGACGAGCGCTCCCGCGCTGTCGAGGAGATGGAGTAGTGACGGCAGGATCCGGGATTCAGAATCCAGGGAAGCGCCCGCCGATAATCGACGACCGACGACCGAGACCCGCCCTCCTCACCGCTGACAGATCGGGCAGTAGTAGCTGGACCGTCCGCCCTGGACGATCCGCTCGATCGGCGTCCCGCAGACGCGGCACGGCTCGCCGCGGCGGTCGTAGACGCGCAGCCGCCCGGCGAAGCCCCCGCGCTCGCCCGACGCATCCCGGTAGTCGAGCAGGGTGGTGCCGCGGAATTCGATCGCCTCGCGGAGCACTCCGCGGATGGCGCCGTGCAGCCGCACGGCCTCGGCGGGGGTGAGAGAGAGGGCAGGGCGCCGCGGGTCGATTCCGGCACGGAAGAGCGCCTCGCTCGCGTAGATGTTCCCGACGCCCACCACGCGACGCTGGTCCATCAGCCACGTCTTCACCGCCACGCGCGAGCGCTGCGCGAGCTCGTGGAGCGCTTCGGGAGCGAAGTCGGGAGAGAGCGGCTCGTAGCCGAGAGCGCGGTCGCGCTCCGCCCACTCCGCGTCGGTCAGGTGCTCCAGCCGCCCGAAGCGGCGCACGTCGTGGTAGACGAGGAGCCGCCCGTCGGCGAGGAGGAACCGGATTCCGGGGTGCGAGGGCGGGGGATCGGACGGGGCCAGCACGAGCAGGCGGCCCGTCATCCCCAGGTTCACCACGAGCCGCTCGCCGCCCAGGTCGAAGACGAGGTTCTTCGCTCGGCGCGAGATTCCGCGGATCGTCGAGCCGGCCAGCGCGCGCTCGAACTCGCCCGCGGTCGCACCCTCGATCAGGTCGGGCTTGAGCACCTCCACGCCGACGATCGTCGCACCCCGGACCAGCCGGTCCAGGTCGCGGACGATCGTCTCGACTTCGGGGAGCTCGGGCATGGAAAGGAGGGTGAAGGGGTGAGGGGGTGCAACGGAACGGGGCCCCGGGCATCAGCGTGATGCTCGGGCCCTTTCCTATCCCCTTATCTGTCATCCCGAGCGCAGCGTGGGGATCTGCATTTGAGGCATGCGCCCCGGCCCGTGCGCCATCTGAGGATAGGTAATGCAGATCCCCACGGTCGCCTAGGCTCCCTCGGGATGACAGAACACTTGTCGGTACTGACGCTCATGCGCATCCCTGCATCCCTGCACCCGTTCACCCGTTCACCCGCTCCAGCTCCCTCCAGCCGACATCACGGCGGAGGTAGAAGCTCCCGTCCGCGATCCGCTCCGCGGCGCGGC
>DASSTO010000026.1:0-11158 GCA_035707865.1 Longimicrobiaceae bacterium
CGAGATCCCCCCGCGCCTGATCCCGGGCGGGGCGGTGGAGGCGGCGCGCCTGATGGTGACGGGGCAGAACCTGTGGATCACGACGAAGTACACGGGCTACGACCCCGAGCAGCAGGCGGTCGACTACGGCGGCTACCCGCGCGCCCGCGCCTGGAACATCGGCCTCGACGTCACCTTCTAGCGCCCCCTCCGCCCGGTCCCCGGACCGGGTCCGGGGACCGGGCGGAGCGCACCCACGAACCGCAGCGACGACAAGTGATGAACATCAAGACCATACAGTGCCTCGTACCGGTCGCTCTCGCTCTCACGCTGGGCGCCTGCGACAACCTGCTGGTGGAGGATCCCGCGTCGTTCCTCACCACCGACACCTACTACCGCACGCCGGCCGAGGTCGAGTCGGGCATCGAGGGAGCGTACGGGCCGCTCTTCTCGACCTTCCCCGGCGCGAACGGCGGCTTCTGGATCGCACTCGGGCTCGCGTCGGACCAGGAGCGGGTGCGGACCGGCGCGAGAGGCGCCGGCCCGGTCACGGTGAGCGGGATGCAGTGGTCCGCGGAATACCCCGCGTTCATCGACGAGGGCTGGCACAACCTGTACCGGCTCATCTACATCGTCAACGTGATCATCGAGAAGGTCGACGACGTTCCGATGCCCGACGCCAAGCGGAACGAGCTCCTCGGTGAAGCGAAGTTCCTCCGCGGCTACTCCTACTTCCTCCTGGACAAGGCGTTCTCCGCCGGCAACAAGCCCACGGACCTCTCCGTCCCGCTGCTGCTGACGGAGGCGGATCACCTCAAGGCCACGGCGATCCCGCGCGCGACGACCGAGGAGGTGGACGCCGCGATCATCAAGGACCTCACGGACGCGGAGGCGATGCTGCCGACCGCCAGCGAGCGCGGGGTGGAGGGACGCGGGCGGGCCACGAAGGGCGCCGCGCAGACCGTCCTGGCGGATCTGTACCTGTGGCGCTCGAGCTTCCTGGGGACGAACGAGTGGCAGCAGGCGTCGGACTGGGCCAAGAAGGTGATCGACTCGGGAGAGTACAGCCTCGTCACGACCGGCTACTTCAACATCTTCAACCCGGGGGCGAAGGCGGCGAACCACGAGGACGTCCTCTTCCTCGTCGCCAGCGGAGTCCCGGGCGGGCAGAATTCCGAGTTCCTCAACGTGTTCGGTCCGCACGAGCTCGGTCAGAACTCGGGCGGCGGGTTCGGTACCAACGTTCCGACCGAATGGATGGTGAGCAGCTTCGCGAAAGGCGACATCCGCGGCGTCGTCGGCGAGAACACGACTCCCCTGTCGCAACCGTCCGACAGCTTCGCGTACCGGGACCACGGCTGCAGTACGCTGCCGAACATCGGGTGCCGCAGCTTCTATCCGGCCATCTCCAAGTTCCGCCCGACGAGCCTGACGGGCGAGGAAGGGGACGTGGACGTTCCGCTCTACCGGTACGCGGAGGTGCTGCTGATCTACGCCGAGGCGCAGAACGAGCTGGGCAACACGGACGAGGCGATCCGGTACGTGAACCTGGTGCGCGCCCGCGCCCGGCTGGGCGCGACCGGGACGGAGAACCGCGCCGAGCCGGCGGACCTGCCGATGGGCATGAGCAAGCTGGCGGCGCGCGACGCCATCTACATGGAGCGCAACTGGGAGCTCTCCCACGAGGGCAAGCGCTGGTGGGACCTCGTGCGGCGCGACTCCGAGGAGCCGGGCTACTGGTTCAACTCCATCTCGCAGCACGACAAGGACGCGATGAAAGGCCGGCCGGACCTGGCGCAGCGCACCTACCTGAAGCGCTGGCCGATCCCGAACCGGGAGATCGACCAGATCCCGGTCCTCGAGCAGAACCCCGGATACTGACGGGGGCCGTCGTTCCTCGCCCGGGCGCACCGGAAGCCCGGGCGGGGAGGCCCGCCGGCCGGAGCACGGAATGACGTCCCGGCCGCGCGTCCAAACACGAAGATTCCGAAAGCCCAAGATGCGACACTCGTGGCGAACGGCGCTCGGCCTGGCGTCGGTGCTGTGCCTGGTCGGTGCGCGCCTGGCACCCGGAGCCGCGGCTCAGAGCCCGCGCCGGCCCAACGTGCTGCTCATCATCGCCGACGATCAGAACAACGACCTGGGCACCTACGGGGCGCCGGTCTCGACGCCGAACATCGATCGGCTCGCGCAACGGGGCGTGCGCTTCGACCACGCCTACGACCAGTACCCGCTCTGCAGCCCGAGCCGGAGCTCCTTCCTGACCGGCCTCAGGCCGGACAGCGTGGGAATCTACGATCTCACCACGCACTTCCGGACCCGGCACCCGAAGATCGTCACCCTGCCGCAGCTCTTCAAGAACGACGGCTACTTCACCGCTCGCGTCGGCAAGATCTACCACTACAACGTGCCGATGGCGATCGGCACGAACGGGCTCGACGACGCCGTCTCGTGGAACGCCGTCTACAACCCGAGGGGCAACGACCGGGAGAACATGGAGACGATCGTCGGCGTCGGGCCGCACGGGTCGTCGAGCTACCGGGTGGACGACGTGCCGGACGAGCTGGAGACGGACGGCATGGTGGCCTCGCAGGCCGTCGACCTGCTCCGGCAGAACAGGAACCGCCCGTTCTTCCTGGCCGTGGGCTTCTTCCGCCCGCACTTCCCGTACGTCGCGCCGAAGAAGTACTTCGACCTCTACCCGGTCGAGCAGATCCCGGCCCCCGCGGACCCGACCGCGGACGTCGCCGACGTGCCCGCGGCGGCCCTGATGTCCACGAGGCCGCTGAACCAGGGGATGAACAACGCCGAGATGCGCCTGGCGATCCGCGGCTACCGCGCCGGGACCAGCTTCATGGACTCTCAGGTGGGGCGCGTGCTCGCGGAGCTGGACCGGCTGGGGCTGCGCGAGAGCACGATCGTCGTCTTCCTCGGCGACCACGGCTACAGCCTGGGCCAGAAGGGCCTGTGGATGAAGCAGAACGTCTACGAGCAGGGTGCGCGCGCTCCCCTGATCATCTCGGCGCCCGGTCGGCGGAGTGGGGTGGCGACGCCCGCGATCGTGGAGTTCGTGGACATCTATCCGACGATCGCCGACCTCGCGGGGCTGACGGCGCCGGCCTACCTGCAGGGCCGGAGCCTGAAACCGCTGCTCGCCGACCCGCAGACCTCCTGGCCGTACGCGGCCTTCACCCAGATCCAGCGGGCGGGCGGCGGCCCCAGCTTCGTCGAGCCGGAGGACGCCCGCGCCGCCCGCGCCATGCATGCGCCAGCCGTCCCGGACACCGGCGGCGCCCCGCGGTTCTCGCACCCGTGGGCCGCGCGCGCCATGGCCGAGAAGGAGGGCCTCCCGGACCCTAGGTACGCGAAGAAGCGGGAAGGCACTCCGCCGCGCGAGACGTTCATGGGCCGCTCGGTCCGCACGGACCGCTGGCGGTACACGGAGTGGGACGGGGGCCGCCGGGGAGTGGAGCTCTACGACGAGCTGAACGACCCGGGCGAGACGAAGAACCTCGCCTCGGACCCGCGCTATGCGTCGACCGCGGCCGAGCTGAAGAAGCTGCTCGCGACGGACGGCAGGCCGATGGATCTCACGGAATCGATGCGCCACTAGGTGCCGGCACCTTCGTCCGCCGGCGGAGCGGAGAGATGAGATACGCCGTCCGACTGCTTCTCGGCTCGCTGTTCGTGCCGCTGGCGGTGTCCGGGGCTCGCGCGCAGGCGCCACGGGCCGCAGCGCAGCGCCCGAACGTCGTCTACATCGTCCTGGACGACGTGGGGTTCTCGGACCTGGGGGCGTACGGCTCCGAGATCCGCACTCCCAACATCGACCAGCTGGCCCGCGACGGCATCCGCTACAACGTCTTCGAGACCCGCGCGGTCTGCTCGCCGACGCGCGCGGCGCTGCTCACCGGCCGGAACAACCAGTCGGTGGGAATGCTGGAGCTTCCGTCCGCCGATCTCGGCCGCCCGCAGACGCGCGGGCACATCGTCCCGGAGGCCGCGACGATCGCGCAGGTCCTCCGGGCGAACGGCTACGCCACGAGCGCCGTGGGCAAGTGGCACCTCACCCCTCCCGCCGAGATGGCCGATTCCACCCACAGCCGGGCGAACTGGCCCTCGGGCAAGGGCTTCCAGAACTTCTACGGCTGGCTGATGGGCTGGACGGACCAGTACGACCCCTCCGGCGTGGGGCGGGAGATGATGGAGGGCGACCATCCCTCCACCGCGCCGCGGCCGCCGGGCTACCACGTCTCCGAGGCCATCGTCACGCGCGCGATCGACTACCTGAAGGAGGGCTGGGCGAGGGATCCGCGGCGGCCCCAGTTCCTCTACGTCGCCTTCGGCGCGGGGCACTACCCGCTCCAGGTGCCGGAGGAGTACATCGACGGGTACGACGGCGTTTATGAGGTGGGCTGGGACCGCCTGCGCGAGGAGCGCTTCGAGCGGCAGAAGCATCTCGGCATCGTTCCCGGGGATGCGCGGCTCTCCCCACGCGGTGACGAGAACCCCGCGTGGGGCAGCCTCTCCGCCGACGAGAAGAAGGTGTACGCGCGCTTCATGGCCACCTACGCGGGCTTCCTGGAGCACGCCGACGAGCAGATCGGGCGCCTGGTGGCGTACCTGAAGCGGTCCGGCCACTACGACGACACGCTGATCTTCCTCATCTCGGACAACGGCGCCACGCCGGAGGGCGGGCCGACGGGGCAGTTCCGGGTGAGGTACCACCGCGCGGCGGACGTCGGGCAGCTGCTGGCCCGGCTCGACGAGGTGGGCTCGCGGACGTCAGAGCCGATGTACCAGCGGCCCTGGGCCTGGCTCGGCGCGACGCCGTTCCAGAAGTACAAGTCCACGCCGTACGGTGGCGGCGTGCGCGACCCGCTGATCGTGACCTGGCCGGCCGTGATCCGCGACCGGGGGGCGATCCGGACGCAGTTCGTCGACGCCATCGACATCACCCCCACCGTCCTGGACGTGCTCGGGATCGAGCCGCCGGCGGTGGTGGACGGGGTCCCCCAGATGCCGATGCACGGGCGGAGCATCCGGGGGACGTTCACGGACCCCGACGCGCCCACCCGTTCGGTCCAGTACTTCGAGATCTACGGGAACCGGGCGATCCGGAGCGGCGGGTGGCGGGCGATCGCGACGCACGAGAACGGAACGAGCTTCGACGAGGACCGGTGGGAGCTCTACGACCTGAACCACGACTTCTCCGAGTCGACAGACGTCGCGGCCAGGTACCCGGAGAAGCTGAAGGAGCTGCAGGCCCTCTGGTGGTCCGAAGCCGCGAAGTACGACGGCCTGCCCATCCTCGAGTCGAGGCGCGGATACCGGGGAGATCGAGGGAGGTACCCGTATCGTCGAGCGACCTCCGGTTCCGGGTCGAACAGGCTGCCCGACCGTCGTCCGCGCCGGTCTTCATCCACTACTCCCAATGGAGCATCGCATGCGCCTTTCCCGTCTCGCGGTCCCCGCTCTCGCGCTCGTCGCGCTCCCGCTCACCGCCACCGCGCAGAAGGCGGGGTGGCGGGCGAACCCGGAGGTGGTGCGGAAGACCTCCGCGGCGCGTCCGGGCTTCAACTTCACGGAGTCGGGCGTCGGGAGCTACACGCTGCCCGACCCGCTCGCCTTCAACGGCTCCGAGGTCAAGACGCCGGAGGAGTGGCGCGCGCGCCGGGCCCGGATCCTGGATCTCTTCCGCGAGAACGTCTACGGCCGCTCCCCCGGCAGGCCCGAGCAGATGCGCTTCAAGGTGCTGGAGGAGGACCCGCACGCGATGGGCGGCGCCGCCACGCTGAAGCGGATCTCGGTGGAGTGCGAGCAGTCGGGCCGCGAGTACAGCTTCGAGTTCACGCTCTTCCTTCCCAACGCGCGGCCGGGGCGCGTGCCGGTCTTCCTCCTCCTCAACAACCGGAGCGCTGAGAACACGGACCCGACCCGGAAGGAGAAGTCCGGCTTCTGGCCGGCGGAGCAGATGATCGCGCGCGGCTACGGGATGGCCGCGCTGCGGGTGGGGCAGCTCGCGCCGGATCACAACGCGACCTTCCGCCAGGGGGTGATCCAGCTCTTCGAGGGGACCAGCACGGGCCCGCGCCCGGCCGATGCCTGGGGCGCGCTGTCGGCCTGGGCCTGGGGCGCGAGCCGGGTGATGGACTACTTCGAGACCGACCCGCGCGTGGACGCGACGAGGGTGGCCGTCCTCGGCCACTCGCGCGGCGGGAAGACGGCGCTCTGGACCGGCGCCCAGGACGAGCGCTTCGCTCTGGTGATCTCCAACGACTCCGGCGAGGCCGGCGCCGCGCTGAGCCGCCGGAACTTCGGCGAGACGATCGCGCGCATCACCCACGACTTCCCCCGCTGGTTCGACGCCCGGTACCCGACCTACGGCGACCGGGTGGACGCGCTCCCCACCGACCAGCACATGCTCCTCTCCCTCATCGCCCCGCGCGCCCTCTACGTGGCGAGCGCCGACGAGGACCTCTGGTCGGATCCGCGCGGCGAGTTCCTCTCGCTGGCGGCCTCCTCGCCCGTCTTCGCCCTCTGGGGCGACCCGGTGATCCGGCCGGACCAGATGCCTCCGCTCGACACGCCCCTCGTCGCGGGGCGCCGCGGGTACCACATCCGCTCCGGCGGCCACGATCTCACGCCGTGGGACTGGGCGCGCTACGCGGACTTCGCGGACCATCTCTGGGGCAGGTGGGCGCAGGGCGCGGTGGGTATGCATCGCGGCGCGGCGCGTTGAACCACTGTCTGAGCCACTTCCTCGGGAATACGGTATGAAGCCCGAATCACCAGGGTCCCGCGTCCGGCCGCTCCGGGCATTGCTCTGCCTCTTCGTGCTGGCGGGAGTCGCGTCGCCGCTGTGGGCCCAGGCCCCGCGGCGGCCGAACATCCTGTGGATCTCGAACGAGGACATGAGCCCGCACCTGGGCGCCTACGGCGATCCGGTGGCTCGCACGCCGAACCTGGACGCGCTCGCGAAGCAGTCGGTCCGCTTCACGAGCGCTTTCACCACCGCCCCGGTCTGCGCACCCTCCCGGGCCGCCATCATCATGGGCATGTGGCAGAACGCCATCGGCGCCCAGCACATGCGCACCAGCTTCCGGGCGATCCCGGAGATCCCCACGCCTTACGAGGTGGTGCCGCCGTTCTACGTGAAGGCCTTCCCCGAGTACCTCCGGGCCGCGGGCTACTGGACGAGCAACAACTTCAAGACCGACTACCAGTTCGGCGTGCCGTTCACCATCTGGGACGACATCGGCACCAAGGCGCACTGGCGCAACCGGCCCGACAGGAGCCAGCCGTTCTTCGCGGTCTTCAACCTCGAGGTCACCCACGAGAGCCAGACCTTCCCCGACAGCCGGGCGCGCCGGGGAAAACGTCTGGTCACCGACCCCGCGAAGGTGCAGGTGCCGCCGTATTACCCCGACACGCCGAAGGTCCGCGAGGAGCTCGCCCGCTTCTACGACGACATCGCCGACATGGACACCCGGGTCGGCGAGCTCCTCCGGCAGCTGGACGAGGACGGGCTGGCGGACAACACCATCGTCGTCTACTGGGCCGACCACGGCGACGGGCTGCCGCGGGCGAAGCGCTCGCTCTACGACTCGGGGCTGCGGGTTCCGCTGATGATCCGCTGGCCGAAGGGCCTGGGACCGGCGCCGTTCCAGCCGGGCTCGGTAAACGACCAGCTGGTGAGCTTCATCGACCTCGCGCCCACCATGCTCGCCCTGGCGGGCGTGGAGATCCCCGGGCACATGCAGGGGCGGGTGCTCGTGGGACCGAAGGCGGGGCCGGAGCCGCGGTACGTCTTCGCCGCCCGCGACCGCATGGACGGCGAGTACGACATGAGGCGCTCGGCGAGGGATCATCAGTACCTCTACATCCGCAACTTCCAGCCGGAGCTGCCGTACGTGGGCTTCCTGCCCTACCGCAACGAGAGCGACATCATGCAGGAGCTGCTGCGGCTCCATGCCGAGGGCAAGCTCACCGGCGCGCCCGCGCTCTGGCTGGCGAACCACCGGCCGGCGGAGGAGCTCTACGACGTGCGGAAGGACCCCTTCCAGATCCACGACCTCTCGGCGGATCCGGCCTACGGCGCGGTGCTGGCGCGGATGGGGCAGGCGGTCACGGACTGGATGGACCGGATCCACGATACCGGGCTGGAGGACGAGTCGCAGATGGTGGAGCGGATGTGGCCGGGTGGGAAGCAGCCGGTCACGGCCGCTCCGTACATCCTGGAGCGCGGCTCCAAGAACTGGCGGAAGCCGGTGCGCGACAGCGCGCAGACGTACAGTGGGCCCACGGAGGTGGAGATCTACGAGCCCACGCAGGGGGCCTCGGTCGGGTACACGACGGAGAGCGGTCCGCACCCGCACTGGCGGCTCTACACCGGCCCCTTCCGTCTCACGGGTCCCGTGACGATCCGGGCCAAGGCGATCCGCTACGGCTACGAGGAGAGCGCCGAGACGCGCACCACGTTCACGCCCGGCGCGCCGCGCTGATCCACGCTCGATCGGAGTGCACCGCGTTGAACCCCCCGTTCCCGCCGGGATCACGGTCACGGCGGAAGCCGCTACGCCGACACCGACGGAGACGGGAGGGCGGGCAGGGAGCGGCTCGTCGCGACCACCGCCGGTGGAAGACGCCTGGAAGCGAACATCACCGGTGCCGACGACGGGCAGAGACTCCCCGGTTGGCCCGATCACCCCGACTCCTTCCGATCCATGCCCTCTTGTGATCTCGGCCCGCAGCCACCCGGGACGCCGATCCGGCGTCCGTTCACCGGGCCGGCGCTCGGGCTCCTGCTGAGCGTCCTGCTCGCCGCCGCCCACCCCGTGCGCGCGGCGGCGCAGAAGGAGGATCTGCGGGTCCTGAACGGCTTCGGCGGGCCCTACATGGAGTACGTGGACGCGCCGAACTCGCTCTACCGCTACCTGGAGTCGGTGGTGAAGCGCGAACTGGCGGCGCGCGATTCCGCCGTCGCCGGGCTCTCGACGCGGGAGGATTGGCTGGCTCGCCGCGCCGACGTGCGGCGGAAGCTGCACGAGGTGCTCGGCTCCTTCCCGCCCCGTACCCCGCTCCACGCCCGGGTGACCGGCACGCTCGTGCGCGACGGCTACCGCGTGGACAGGGTGCTCTTCGAGTCGCGCCCGGGCTACTTCGTCACCGGCGCGCTCTTCCTGCCGGACCACCGGCGGGGCCGCACACCCGCGATCGTCTACCTCAGCGGGCACACCAAGGATGCCTTCCGGAACAGGGGTTATCAGCGCGTCGTCCTGAACCTGGTGAAGAAGGGCTTCATCGTCTTCGGCGTGGACCCCGTCGGCCAGGGCGAGCGGCGGGAGTACCTGGACCCCGCGACCGGGAAGTCGGTCTTCGGGGCGGAGAGCACGAGCGAGCACGCCTACCCGGGCGCCCAGCTCTTCCTCACCGGCGAGTCGTTGGCGAAGGCGATGATCTGGGACGGCATGCGCGCCATCGACTATCTCCAGACCCGACCCGAGGTGGACCCGGCGCGGATCGGGGTGACGGGGCGCTCGGGCGGCGGCACCCAGACGGCGTACCTGGCGGCGTTCGACGACCGCGTGGGCGCGGCGGCCATCGAGAACTACATCACCAGCTCCCGGCGGCTCTGGGAGACGCACGGCCCCCAGGACGCGGAGCAGCACTTCCTCGGGAGCATCGCCCGGGGGCTGGACCAGGTGGACCTGCTGGTGGCGCGCGCGCCGAAGCCCACCCTCCTGGTCACGACGACGCGCGACATGTTCAACATCCAGGGCGCGCGGGAGACCTTCGCGGAAGCGAAGCGCGCCTTCACGGCACTGGGCGGCGCGGACAGCCTGCGCAAGGTGGAGGACGACACCGTGCACGCCTCCACGCTGAAGAACCGTGAGCGCACCTACGCCTTCTTCCAGCGCGTCCTGGGCCTCCCCGGCGACTCGACGGAAGTGGAGGTGGAGACGATCCCGCCCGCGGAGCTGAACGCGACGCCCACGGGTCGAGTGGTCGCGCTCCCGGGCGCGCGCTCCACCTTCGAGCTGAACGCGCTGCGCGCGGACTCGCTGCGCGCCGCGCGGGAGAAGGCGGCGCGCGATCCTGCGGCCGTGACAGCCGCGGCGCGGCGGCTCTCGGGCTACCACGACCCCGGCGCGCCGGACGGCGTCGCCCTCTTCATGGGGCGCTACGACCGCCCGGGCTACGTCATCGAGCGATACATCCTCCACGGCGAGGGCGGCTACCCGATCCCGCTGCTCCTGCTCAAGCCGGACGACGGCCGCCCGCACCCGGCCGTCCTCTATCTGGACCCCGCGGGCAAGGCCGCACACGCCGCGCCGGGCGGGGAGCTGGAGTGGCTGGTGCGCCAGGGATACGCCGTGGCCGCGCCCGACCTCCTCGGCGACGGCGAGATGGGCCCGGGCGACTTCAAGGGCGACTCCTACCACTTCGCCGACCGGGGCGACGACCGCTACGGCTTCTGGTTCGGCGCGGTCTCGGCGGGCCGCTCCATCGCCGGGATCCAGGCGGCCGACCTGGTGCGCGTGGCCCGCTGGCTCGGAACGCGCGCCGACGTGAGCGGCGCCGCCCCGAAGGGCATCGCGCGCGGCGAGCTCGGCTCCGTTCTCCTCCACGCCGCCGCCTTCGAGCCCGCCATCTCGGGCGTGGCGCTCATCGGCGGCCTCGACTCCTACGACGACCTCGTCCACACCAGGGACTACCGGACGCGCTTCATTCCCGAGGCGGTGCCGGAGATGCTCACCGCCTACGACCTCCCCGACCTGGAGGCGGCCCTCGCGCCCCGCCCGGTGCTCCTGCTGAACCCGGTGAACGCCGCCGGCGCCCCGCTTCCCGGCGCCCCCCGGTTCCCGGAGGAGCAGGTGCACGACGCGCTGCGCGCGTGGCTCTCGCGGAGCGTCGGGCCGTGATCATCACACGTACCGACCGACCGACGGTGCTCCGCATCGCCCGCTTTCTACCCGTGCTCGCAGCGCTGGCGCTGGCGCTCCCCGCCCGCGCGCAGACCCCCACCTCCGGCCGTCCCGTCTTCGACGTGCGCAGCTACGGGGCGAGGGGCGACGGCAAGACGCTCGACACCGACGCCATCAACCGCGCCATCACGGCCGCATCCGCCGCGGGAGGGGGCACCGTCTACTTCCCGGCAGGCACCTATGCGAGCTTC
>DASSTO010000027.1:0-11835 GCA_035707865.1 Longimicrobiaceae bacterium
AGTGACCCGCTGAGGGGACGCCGACAGGGCCCCCGGAGCGCCGCGCTCCGGGGGCCCTGTCGCGTTGGAGCCCCTCCGCCCGACCGGGTTCGGCCGTGACTTCGACCCGGTCGGGCGTAGCTTTGGTGCACTTGTGGGGCACGGTGGTGGAGAGTGGGATGCGGTGGTACCCCTCCTGCACGCGCGGTGGATGAGCGGACTCCTCGGCAGCTTCCGACACCAGATCGACGACAAGGGCCGTATCAGCCTGCCGGCCAGCTTCCGCCGCGACGCTCCCGACCAGCCCTTCGTGCTCGTCCAGGCGCACGCGGACGCGCTGACGCTGTACCCGTCGGCGACGTGGGCGGAGGTGGAGGGCCGGCTCCGCGACCTCCTGCGGCTGCAGCCCGGCGCCCGTCCGTACGTGCTGGGCATCACCGCCAACGCGGTGGAGGTGGCGCCGGACAAGCAGGGCCGGATCCTCATCCCGCAGCGTCTCCTCACCGCGGCCGGCCTCCGGGACAGCGCGCTGCTCGTGGGCGCGATCGATCGGGTCGAGGTCTGGAGCCCGGAGCGCTTCGACGAGACCATCAGTCGGCACTCGGCGGATTACGACCGCTTCACCAGTCAGGTCTTCGGTTGAACGCATGCCTCACGCCTCCTCGTACCACGCGCCGGTCATGGTCGAGGAGGTGCTGCAGTATCTCCAGCCGGAACGCGGCGGCCTCTACCTGGACGGCACGCTCGGCGGGGGCGGCCACGCCGAGGCGCTGCTGGAGCGAGCGCCGGACGCACGGCTGATCGGCGTCGACCGCGACCCGGACGCGCTGCGCGAGGCCGGCCACCGGCTCGCCCGCTTCGGTGACCGGGTGCGGATCGTCGCCAGCAACTACGCCGACGCCGTAGAGGTGGCCGGGGTCGAGCCGGGCTCGCTCGCCGGCGCGCTCCTGGACCTGGGGATCTCCTCGCACCAGATCGACGCCACGGCGCGTGGCTTCACCTTCCGCCCGGGCGCGCCGCTCGACATGCGGATGGGGCAGGGTGGGGAAGGGGTGCCGGGTGCGGCCGAGCTGCTCAACTCGCTCGAAGAGACGGATCTCGCGGACCTCTTCTACCGCTTTGGCGAGGAGAAGCGCTCCCGCCGCCTCGCGCGTGAGATCGTGCGGATGCGCGAGGCGGCGCCGCTGGCGACGAGTGACGACCTGGGGTCGGCGATCGAGCGCGCGCTGCCGCGGCCCACGCCGCAGGACCGAGCGCGGATCTTCCAGGCGGTGCGGATCGCGGTCAACGGCGAGATCGAGGGCCTCGAGGCCGCGCTCCCCCGGCTGCGCGAGGCGCTCTCGGCCGGCGGCGTTCTGGTCGTCCTCTCCTATCATTCCCTGGAAGACCGCGTGGTGAAGGACTCGTTCCGCGACTGGAGCCGGGCGTGCGTGTGCCCGCCGCAACTGCCGGTGTGCCGCTGCCGCGGGGTACCGCTGGGCGAGACGCTCACGCGGAAGCCGGTCTCGGCCGGCGAGGCGGAGGTGCTGGGCAACCCGCGCGCGCGCAGCGCACACCTGCGCGCGTGGAGGAAGCAGTGAGCGACGCCGCCCGAAGGTCGCGCCGGGCGAGGCATCGCCCGGGCTGGGTGCGCGCGCTCGGCTGGCTGGTCCTGCTCCTCGTCGCGCTCCTCGCCGACGTGTGGCGCCAGCCCCGTGCGGTGGCGCTCCTGGAGCAGATTCGCGGCGTGGAGACCCAGCACGCGATGGTGGAGTCCGAGCGCGTCGAGCTCGTCCGGCGCATCGAGGAGCTGCGCAGCCGCACGCGGATCCTGCGGGTGGCACACGACCGGCTGGGGATGCACCTCGCCGCCGATACGGAGATCGTCTTCCTGCCCGCGCCCCCCGAGGCCGACAGCACCACCGGGGGCCGCCCGTGAGCCGTCGCGACGGAGCCGACGCCGCGTCCCTGCGGCAGCGTCAGCTGCGCCTGCGCCGCGGGCTCCTGCTCGGCGCCTTCTCCGTGGTCGCGCTGCTCGTGGTGGGGCAGGCCTTCCGGCTCCAGGTGCTGCAGCACGACCGCTGGGCGGCGGAGGCGCGCGACCAGCAGCGCGAGCGGCAGCCGCTGCCCGCGCGGCGCGGCGCCATCTACGACCGCAACGGCACGCCGCTGGCCCTGAGCTACGAGACGTTCCGCGTCTCCGTCGCGCCCCGGGAGCTGCGGGACCGTGACGCCGCGCGCAAGCGTCTGACGGGCGCGCTGGGCCTCTCGCGCGGTGAGGCGGCGCGCGCCACCGACCCGAAGCGCCGCTGGTTCGTGATCCCGGGCCGCTTCACCGTCGAGCAGCGCGAGAGGCTGGGGAACCACCCGGGCATCTACTGTGAGCGGCTGCTGCAGCGCTTCTACCCGCAGGGCGAGGTGGGGCGGGAGGTGATCGGCGTCGTCACGCGCGACGGCCGGGCGCTGGGTGGGGTGGAGGCGGAGTTCGACGAGCAGCTCCGGGGCACGCCCGGCTACTCGATCCTGCGGCGCGATGCGCGCGGCCGCACCCTGCCCACGATCTCCCTCCCCGTCGTGCCCCCGAAGGACGGGGACGACGTCTACCTCACCATCGACTTCGACCTGCAGGAGATCGCGGACGCGGCACTCACGCGGGCGATCCACTCGAGCGGCGCGTCCGGGGGCGACCTCGTGCTGCTCGACCCGCACAGCGGCGAGGTGCTCGCTGCCGTCTCCCAGCGCGACGGCCGCTCCGTCAGCCTCGGCGTGGTGACCGAGCCCTTCGAGCCCGGCTCGGTGATGAAGCCGATCGCGGCCGCGAGCCTCCTCGCCGATCACCTCGTCTCGCCGACGGACTCGGTCTTCGCCGAGGAGGGTCGCTGGGTGACGCCCGAGGGTCGCGTCATCAACGACGACGAGCCCAACGGCTGGCTCGACCTGACGGACGTGCTGCGGGTGTCGAGCAATATCGGCATCTCCAAGTTCGCCGCCCGGCTCCGGCCGGGAGAGCAGTACCGGTTCCTGCGGGGCTTCGGCTTCGGGACGCCGACGGGTATCGAGTTCCCGGGCGAGTCCGGCGGGCGGTTGCGGCGGCCGGCCGAGTGGTCGAAGCTGAGCCAGCAGAGCCTGGCGATGGGCTACGAGGTCGCCGTGACTCCCCTGCAGCTCGCCGCGGCGTACGGCGTCTTCGCGGACGGGGGCGTGCTGATGGAGCCGCACTTGCTGCGGGAGATCCGCGCGCCGGACGGCACGGTGGTGGAGTCGCGGGAGCCACGCGAGCTGCGGCGCGTGATCGCGCCGACGGTGGCGAAGCGGGTGACCAAGATGCTCGAAACGGTGGTGGACTCGGGCACCGCGACCCGCGCCGCGCTCCAGAGCTTCCAGGTCGCCGGGAAGACGGGGACCGCGCGGCGTACCGGGAGCAACGGCCGCTACGAGTCGGGCAGCTACACGGCGAGCTTCGTCGGCTACTTCCCGGCCGACGACCCGCAGCTGGTGATCTACGTCAAGATCGACCAGCCGCAGGGCGCGGCGTACTTCGGCGGCCTGACGGCGGCGCCCGTGACCCGGGAGACGCTGCAGGGAATCCTGGCCGCGCGCTCCTCGGCGCTCGACGGCGCCAGCCTCCTCGCGACGCGGCTGGCGACCCCGGGAGCGGCGCCCGCGGCGGGAGCGGCGCCGAGCGCACGATCGACCGAGGCCACGCCCCAGGGGCCGTACGTCTTCGCGGTCGGGGACACCGTCCCGGCGGCCGGCGAGCCTGCGACCGGGGAGCCGATCCAGCTCCCCGACCTGGCCGGCATGACGCTGCGGGACGCCATCCGTCGGGCGCACGCCTTCGGATTGCGGGTGCGACTGCGCGGGAGCGGCCGCGTGGAGCGTTCGGAGCCCGCCGCGGGCGCGCAGCTCACCCGCGGGGATACTCTCGTGCTGGTCGGAGCGGAGCCATGAGCCACAACCTCCTCGGCATCGTCGATCGTCTCGTGACAGAGGGCCTCCTGCGCGGGGTGGTCGATGCCGCGTCGCTGCCTCCGGGCCAGCAGGTGCGCGCGGTGACCACCGACTCGCGGGAGGTGGCGCCCGGAACGCTCTTCTGCGCCATTCGCGGCACCACGGGCGACGGCCACAGATTCCTCTCCGCCGCCCGCGAGGCCGGTGCCCTCGCGGCGCTCGTCGAGGAGATCGACGAGAGCGTGCCGCTCCGCCAGATCGAGGTCGTCGACGGGCGTCTGGCCGCCGCGTACGCCGCCGCCGCCTTCTACGGCGACCCCTGGTCCGAGATCACGCTCGTCGGCGTCACCGGCACCAACGGGAAGACGACCAGCGTGGCGATCCTTCGCCACCTGCTGGACTCGAACGGACCCGCGGCCTCCATCGGCACGCTCGGCGCGGTCGGCCCCGACGGCGCGGTGATCCCGGGCACGGAGGGGCTCACGACCCCCGGCCCCGTGGACGTCCCGCGCTGGCTGCGCCGCCTCGGCGACGCCGGCGCGCTTGCGGTGGCGATGGAGGTCTCGTCGCACGCGCTCGACCAGAACCGCGTCGCCGCCGCCCGCTTCGACGCGGCGCTCTACACCAACCTCAGCCGTGACCACCTGGACTATCACGGTACCCTCGAGGCGTACCGCCAGGCCAAGCTGCGGCTGGTGGAGCTGGTGAAGCCCGGCGGTGCCGTGGTGGTGAACGCCGACGACCCCGCCTGGCGCGACATCCAGTCGCACAGCGCGCGCGTCGTCTCCTACGGCATCGAGTCGGCGGCGGACGTGCGCGCCGAGGACGTCCGCTTCGGCGGCGGTGGCATGGAGTGGACGCTGCGCACGCCGGGCGGCGCCGCCGACGTCCGGCTGCCGCTCTACGGCAGCTACAACGTCGCCAACGCGCTCGGCGCGGCCGCGGTGCTGTGGTCGCTGGGCTGGGGAGAGGCGCGCATCGCCGAGGGGCTCGCGAGCCTGCCGCAGGTGCCGGGTCGCCTGGAGCGCGTCCCGACGCCCGAGGGCGCGGCGGCCGTGCTGATCGACTACGCCCACACCCCCGATGCGCTCGCCCGCGCGCTCGCGGCGCTGCGGCCGCTCGTGGAGGGGCGCCTCATCGTGCTCTTCGGCGCGGGCGGCGACCGGGACCGCGGCAAGCGCCCGGAGATGGGGCGCATCGCCGCGGAGGGCGCGGACCTGAGCATCGTCACCTCGGACAACCCGCGCACCGAGGACCCGGCGCGCATCCTCGACGAGATCGAGGCCGGCATGGGAGGTGCACCGCGCCGGCGCGTCCTCGACCGCAGGGAGGCGATCCGGACCGCGCTCGATCTCGCGGAGCCGGGCGACCTCGTGCTGCTCGCGGGCAAGGGACACGAGACCTACCAGATCCGGGGTACGCGGAAGTACCCCTTCGACGAGCGCGTGGTGGTGCGGGAGATCCTGGCTGAACGCGGAGAGCACACGTGAGCGGATTCCGGTGGACGGCGGCGGAGGTGGAGCGGGCGCTGAGCCTGCCCGAGAGCGGGAGCGGTGGCGAGTTCGCGCGCGTCTGGACCGATACGCGCAGCCTCCGCGCGGGCGACCTCTTCGTGGCGCTGGCCGGCGAGCGCTTCGACGCGCACGACTTTCTGGACCAGGCCGCCGCGGCGGGCGCGACGGGGGCGGTGGTGAGCCGGATTCCCGAGGACGCACCCCGGGAGCTGCGTTACTTCCAGGTGAGCGACACCCTGCGGGCGCTCGGCGCACTCGCGCGCCACTACCGCGATCGACTCGACGCGCGGGTGGTGGGGGTGGTGGGGAGCAACGGGAAGACGACGACGAAGGAGCTGGTCCGCGCCGCGTTGAGCCGACACTTCAGGGTACACGCCACGCAGGGCAACTACAACAACCAGGTCGGCGTTCCGCTCACCCTCCTGGCCGCTCCGCGGGACGCGGAGGCGGTGGTCGTGGAGATGGGCACGAACGAGCCCGGCGAGATCGCGATCCTGACGCGTATCGTCCGGCCCGACGCCGCCGTGATCACGTCGATCGGCGAGGAGCACCTGGAGAAGCTCGGCGATCTGGCGGGAGTCCTGGAGGAGGAGATCGGCATCCTCCGCGGCCTCCCGGATGACGGGGTCGCGGTGGTGGCCGAGGAGCCCGAGGCGCTTCCGGAGCGCGCACGGGAGATCCTGGGCGGCACGCGGGTGCGCGTCGCCGGGTTCGCGCCCACCTCCGGGCTGCACCCGGAGGGCGGCCCGGAAGCGATCGAGTTCCTGCCGGACGGCAGCACGCGCTGGCGCTGGAACGCCCTCGACATCCATCTTCCGCTGCCGGGCCGCTGGAACGTGCGCAACGCACTGCTGGCGCTCGGGCTCGAGCAGGAGTGGGGCGTGCCGCCCGAGGAGGCGGCGCTCGGGGTGGAGGACGTGGCCCGGACCAGGCTCCGCGGCGAGTGGCACCACATCGGCGAGCTGCGCGTCCTCGCCGACTGCTACAACTCCAACCCGCCGAGCCTCGCCGGCGCCGTCGAGCTCCTCGCCGCCATTCCGGCGCCGGGCCGCAAGGTGGCGGTCGTGGGCACGATGCGCGAGCTGGGCGGCGCCACCGCCGCGCTGCACGAGCGCGCCGCGCGCGGCATCGCGGAGCGCGTCGGCCAGGGGATCGACGTGGTCGTCGCCACGGGCGCCTTCGTCGGCGCATTCGCCCCCCTCGCGCGCGAGCTGGGCGATCGACTCGTCTCGTGCCCCGACCCCGTGGAGGCCTTCGCCGTCGCCCGGCCGCTCCTGCGCCCCGACGACACCCTGCTCCTCAAGGCATCGCGCGGCGAGGCGCTGGAGCGCTGGCTTCCCGCGCTGGAGCAGGCCTTCGGCGGACAATAAGTTACGAGTTACGAAGCACGAGTTACGAGTTGAGGCATTCGCCCCTCGTAGCTGGTAACTCGTAGCTCGTAACCCGTAACTCATAACTCGTAACTCGTGACTCGTCCGTGCTCTACCACCTCCTGGTCCCGCTGGCGAAGTACTGGATCGTCTTCAACCTCTTTCGCTTCCAGACGTTCCGGGCGGCGTGCGCCGTGGTGCTGGCCTTCGTCGTCGCCTTCTACCTGGGGCCGCCCATCATCCGGCGGCTGCGGCTGCTGAAGGTCGGGCAGGTGGTACGCACCGAGGGGCCGCAGACGCACCTCGGGAAGTCCGGCACGCCGACGATGGGCGGCATCCTGATCGTGCTGGCGACGGTGATCCCGACGCTCCTCTTCGCCGACGTGGAGAACGGCTTCGTCCTCTCCTCCACCGTCGTGCTCGTCTGGCTCTGCGCCCTGGGCTTCATGGACGACTACCTCAAGGTCGTCCGCAAGAAGACGGAGGGGCTGATCGGCCGCTACAAGATCGTGGGGCAGGTGGGGGTGGGGCTGCTGCTCGGCGTCATGCTCGTCTGGCTGCCGTTCAGCGACGTGCCGGCCACCTGGACGCAGATCCCCTTCTTCAAGAGCTGGCACGTGGACTTCGCGCCGTGGGCGTACGTCCTCTTCGTGATCTTCATCATCACCGGCAGCTCGAACGCGGTGAACCTTACGGACGGGCTGGACGGGCTGGCGGCGGGCCTGAGCGCGATCGCGGCGACGACCTTCGCCATCTTCGCCTACGTCATGGGCCGCGTGGATACCTCCGATTACCTGAACCTCTTCTACCTGCCGGGCGCGGGCGAGCTGGCGATCTTCTGCGCCGCCCTCGCCGGTGGGTGCATGGGCTTCCTGTGGTATAACGCGCACCCGGCCGAGGTCTTCATGGGCGACACCGGCTCGCTCGCCATCGGCGGGGCGCTCGGCGCGGTGGCGGTGCTGCTCAAGGTGGAGTTCCTGCTCGCCATCATCGGCGGGGTCTTCGTGCTGGAGGCGCTCTCGGTGGCGTCGCAGACGATGTACTTCAAGTGGACGAAGCGACGGACCGGCACGGGTCGGCGGATCTTCCGCATGGCGCCGCTGCACCACCACTTCGAGCAGATCGGCTGGCACGAGAGCAAGGTGATCATCCGCTTCTGGATCCTGGGGGTGATCTTCGCCTTCGTCGCCTTCGCGACGTTGAAGATTCGATGAGGGCCCCGCTCCGCCGCAGCCCCCCCGGTCGTCGGTCTCCGGTCGTCGGTCTTCAGTCGACCGACAGCCGACGACGGACGACCGACGACCACGGGAGGCATCGATGAGCCGCGACCTCTCCGGGGAATCCATCGGCGTGCTGGGCCTCGCGCGCAGCGGGGTGGCGGCCGCGAAGCTGGCGCTGGCGCGCGGGGCGAGCGTCTACGCGAGCGACCTGGGCCGCTCGGGCGCCGCGCGCCGGGCGGCGGCGCAGATCCGGGAGGCCGGTGGGGAGGCGGAGACGGGGCGACACGACCTGGAGAAGCTCGCGCGCTGCGACCGCATCGTTCTCAGCCCCGGCATCCCGCCGGCGGCGTCCGTGCTCCGGGAGCCGGCGCTCGCGGGCGTGCCGATCGTGCCCGAGCTCGAGTTCGGCTTCGAGCAGCTCGACGCGCCGGTGCTCGCGGTGACGGGGACGAACGGGAAGACGACGACGACCGCGCTCCTCGCGCACCTGCTGCGCGCGGGGGGGCTGCGAGCGGAGGCGGGGGGGAACATCGGCACGGCGCTCTCGGAGATCGCGCTGCGGACGCCGCAGCCGGAGGCGGTCGCCGTCGAGTGCAGCTCCTTCCAGCTCAGCCGCGTGCGCGACTTCGCGCCACGTGTCGGCATCCTCACCAACCTGGCCCCGGACCACCTGGACTGGTACCCGGACGTCGAGAGCTACTACGCCGACAAGGCCCGGCTCTTCCGCAACGGCACGCCCGGGAGCCGCTGGGTCCTGAACGGCGAGGACGAGCGCGCGCGAGAGCTGCCCGGCGCCGCGGCGGGCGAGCGCTACTACTTCCGCGTCGCCACTCCGCCACCCGCGGGGGAGCGGGGCGGCTTCCTGGAGGACGGCTGGCTCGTCCTGCGCCTGGACGGCGGCGAGGAGCGCCTGCTCCGCGCGGCCGAGCTGAAGATCCTGGGCCCTCACAACGTGGCGAACGCGCTCGCGGCCGCCATCGCGGCGCGGCTCTTCGGCGTGGGAGCGGAGTCGCTGGCCGAGGGGCTCCGCTCCTTCCGCGCGCTGCCGCACCGCCTGGAGCCGGTCGCGGAGCGCGGCGGCGTCCTCTGGATCAACGACTCCAAGGCGACGAACATCGCCTCCACCCGCGTGGCGCTCCGGAGCATGCAGCGCCCGACGATCCTCCTGCTGGGTGGACGCCACAAGGGCGAGCCCTACACCAACCTGCTCCCGGAGCTGGACGGGCGGGTGCGCTGCGTCCTCGCCTACGGCGAGGCGCGCGACCGGGTGGGGAACGACCTCGCGGGCCGCGTCGACGTGGAGCGGATCGATGGGAGCTTCGACGATGTGATGGCGCGCGCCGCGGCTCTCGCGCGCCCGGGCGACGCCGTGCTGCTCTCGCCCGCCTGCTCGAGCTACGACATGTTCTCCAACTTCGAGGAGCGCGGCCGCAGGTTCCGCGATCTCGTCGTGCGGGAGGAGAAGTGAAGACGCGAGTTCGCGAGATCACCGGACGCGCCGCGCGGCCGGCCGCGTGGGCCGCGTCGGTCGGCGCGGACGTGCTGCCCTCGCCCGCCGCGGCGAAGGTCACGGAGGGATGGGAGGGGAGCGCGATGCTCCTCCTCGTCCTGCTGCTCTTCTCCTTCGGCGTCGTCGAGGTCTACAGCGCCAGCACCTTCATGGCGCAGTCGGAAGGCTTCCCGCCGGACTTCTACGCCGTGCGCCAGCTCCTCGGCGTCCTGCCCGGAGGGCTGCTCTGCCTCCTGCTGGCGAAGATGGACTACCGGCGGCTGCAGGGTGCCGCCTGGCCGCTCCTCCTCGCCACCGTCGTCCTCCTCCTCCTGGTGGTGATGCCGGGGACCGAGTCGATCGCGCCGCGCGTCAACGGCGCGCGGCGCTGGCTGAAGGTCGGCGTCACCTTCCAGCCCTCGGAGCTCGCCAAGCTCTCGCTCATCGTCTGGACGGCCGCGCTCGCGGTCAAGAAACAGGATCGCTTCCACTCGCTCCGGAAGGGACTCCTGCCCTTCCTGGTCGTCTGGGGCATGGTGCTGCTCCCCGTCGTCCTGCAGCCCAACTTCTCCGCGGTGCTCCTGCTCGCGCTCCTCGCCGCGCTCGTCCTCTTCGCGGGCGGCGCGCGCATCGGGCACTTCATCCTGCTCGGCGTGGTGGCGATCCCGGCGATCTGGAACCAGGTCGAGGGCGCGAGCTACCGGCTGAAACGCGTCATCGCCTTCCTCGACCCGAGCGCCGACCCCACCGCCTTCTACCAGGGCCACCAGTCGCTCATCGCCATCGGCTCCGGCGGCATCGCCGGCGTGGGCTTCGGCGGCAGCCAGCAGAAATTCGGCTTCCTCCCGGAGCCGCACAACGACTTCCTCTTCTCGATGATCGGCGAGGAGTGGGGCTTCATCGGCATCCTCGTCGTCGTGCTGCTCTTCGCAGCCTTCGCGGTGGTCGGTTACCGGATCGCCCGCCGCGCGCCGGACCTCTTCGGCTACCTGCTCGGCATCGGGATGACCAACCTGATCGTGGTCTCCGCGCTGCTGCACATGGGCATCGACGTGGGGCTGCTGCCCACGACCGGCGTGGTGCTGCCGTTCATGTCGTACGGGCGGAGCGGCCTGCTCGTCTGCTTCTCGGCCGTCGGCATCCTCCTCTCGGTCGCGCGCGCCTCTCCCGCGGAGGCGAAGCGATGAGCGAGAGCGGGCGCGCGCCGCGGGTGATCTTCGCCGGTGGCGGCACGGGCGGGCACCTCTACCCCGCGCTGGCGCTCGCCAGCGCGCTGCGGGCGCACGACCCGCGGACGGAGGTACTGTTCCTCGGCGCCCGGCGCGGCATCGAGGCGCGGGTCCTGCCCGAGCGCGGCATCCCCCACCGGCTGCTGCCCCTGGAGCCCATCCGCCGCGCGCGGCCGTGGCAGAACTGGCGCCTGGCGCCCGCGCTGACGCGGTCGTTCCGGGGCATCCGCCGGGCGTTCGCCGACTTCCGGCCGAACCTGGTGGTGGGCACCGGCGGCTACGCGAGCGGGCCGGTCGCGGCGTGGGCGATCCTGCACGGCGTCCCCACGGCGCTCCAGGAGCAGAATTCCTTCCCGGGCCTCGTCACGCGCTCGCTCGCCGGGCGCGTGCGGCAGCTCCACCTCGCCTTTCCGGAGGCGCTGGAGCACCTGAAGCCGGGGCGGAGGACGGAGGTCTTCGTCTTCGGCAACCCGATCCGCCCGCCCGACCGGGCGATCGAGCCGGCCGCGGCGCGGCGGCACTTCGGGCTCGGCGGGGGCAGCGTCGCGCTCGTGGTGGGCGGCAGCCAGGGCTCCCGGGCGATCAACGAGGCGCTCCTGGCCGACCTGCGCGCCGTCGACGACGGCCGCCTCCCTGCGCCGCCCGAGGGCTTCGAGATCCTCTGGGCGACGGGACCGGCGAATTTCGACTCCGTCTCGGCCCGCCTCGCGGAGCTGGGCGTGACGGGGTGGGTCCACGCGCTGCCCTACATCGAGGAGATGCCGAGCGCGCTCGCGGCCGCGGATCTCGCCGTCTCGCGCGCCGGCGCCATGGCGCTCGCCGAGCTCTGCGCCTGGGGGATCCCGAGCATCCTCATCCCGCTGCCGACGGCGGCGGCGAACCACCAGTACCACAACGCCGTGGCGCTCGCGGAAGCCGGCGCGGCCAGGCTGGTCGAGGAGGATCATCTCGACAGCGGGACGCTCTGGCGAGAACTGGTCGGCCTCGCGACGGATCCCGAGCGCCGCGCCGCGCTCGCGGCGGCCGCAACGGCGCGTGGGGAGCCGCACGCAGCGGCCAAGATCGCCGCCGCGCTGGCTAAGCTGGTGTAACGCTTTCGTATAC
>DASSTO010000028.1:0-4479 GCA_035707865.1 Longimicrobiaceae bacterium
ATCGAGGGCGCCGGCGACGCGCCCGTGCCACCCGCGAACGCCAGCGGCCGCGACCGCTTCTCCGAACGCGAGCACGACCAGCCCATCGACCCCGCCAGCGAGTACGCACGCCGCCCGGACGAGGACAGGAACCGGGAGCCCGGCGGGAGGGAATGAGACGTCGCGCAACACCCTTCGCCGGCCTCGTCACGACGAGGCCGGCGTCGTTCTCTCCCGCTCGGGATCGCCCGCGCCACCCCTCCCGGCGGCTAACTGCAGAGGGCGCAGCCCACTTCAGAAATCTCCAAAAAATCGGGCGGAAACCAAAAGCCCGAAAAAGCGAGCACGACGCCTGTTCCGGTACGGGATTTGCCGACGATGCGCGTCCATTGACCGCGACATCTGGGGCTACTATTCTTCTTCTCCCCAACATGTAGTGTCCTGGTGGTCCGATCGCGTAACTGTGTGGGTGGTGCGACCTTCGGCCGCCGGGGCGCCGTCCGGGCCAGCGCTTCCGCGCCCGGAGTCGGTCCGTCGTCCCCCGTGTCGGCCGGGCTTCCGGGTGGTGGGGCGGCGCGTGGGAGCGCGCCGGGCCCCCTCCGGCGCGGAGCGGACTGCTTCAAGACCTCATTTCGCACGAAGTTGCGAGCGGCGACGCGGCCGCTCGGCGCCCACCTGGCAGGCACACCGATTGCATCGGCTGAACCCGCGGGGAATACACCATCTGGGGCTTGCGTTCGAGAGGCACTCAAGATATTGTGGCCGCCCCCAGAAGAATCGCAGGGATGCGGCGCGACCGGCCGGTCGCGCCGAGTCGATAGATCCGCTGGACCCGAAATACCTTCCGTTACCCGAACGAGGAGCCCGCATGAACCCGCCCGTGTCCGCCCCGTCCTTCATCGATCCCAGCGCGCGCGTGGACCTTCCCGCGGCGGAGCTGTCGCAGAACGCGCGCACGGTGCTGGCGAAGCGTTACCTGCGCAAGGATGAGACGGGGCAGCCGATCGAGGACCCGGAGGAGATGTTCTGGCGCGTGGCGACGGTGATCGCGCGCGAGGACGCCAAGTTCGGCGCCACGGAGGAGGAAGTGGAGGCGCTGGCGCGCGAGTTCTACGCGCTGATGACGCAGCGACTCTTCGAGCCGAACAGCCCGACGCTGATGAACGCGGGCCGACCGCTGGGCCAGCTGAGCGCGTGCTTCGTGCTGCCGGTGGACGATGCGCTGTCGAACGGCCGCTCGGGCATCTACGACACGCTGCGCTCGATGGCTCTGGTGCACCAGTCGGGCGGGGGGACGGGCTTCAGCTTCAGCCGGCTGCGTCCCGCGGGCGATATCGTGAAGAGCACCACGGGCGTGGCGTCGGGGCCGGTCTCGTTCATGAAGCTCTACGACGCGTCGACGGAGGTGGTGAAGCAGGGCGGTACCCGCCGCGGCGCGAACATGGGGATCCTGCGGGTGGACCACCCGGACATCCTGCAGTTCATCGACTGCAAGCAGGACCTGACGCAGGTGACCAACTTCAACATCTCGGTCGCGATCACCGATGCGTTCATGAGCGCGGTGGAGAAGGGGGAGGAGTACGACCTCTTCAGCCCGCGCACGGGCGCAGTGGCGGGCCGGCTGGACGCGCGGATGGTCTTCGACAAGATCGTGAAGAACGCGTGGCAGACGGGGGAGCCGGGCGTCTACTTCATCGACCGGGCGAACTACTACAACCCCGTGCCGAAGCTGGGCAGCTACGAGGCGACGAACCCGTGCGGCGAGCAGCCGCTGCTGCCCTACGACGTCTGCAACCTGGGCTCGGTGAACGTGGGCGCCTTCGTGCGGGGCGACCTGCCGGCTGACGCGCCGTGGTACGAGCAGATCGACTGGAAGGAGTACCGCCGGGTGATCCGTCTGGCGACGCACTTCCTGGACAACGTGATCGACGCGAACCAGTACCCGCTGGAGCCGATCCACGAGCTGGCGCACAGCATCCGCCGCATCGGGCTGGGGGTGATGGGCTTCGCCGACCTGCTGGTGCGCCTGGGCGTGCCCTACGACAGCGAGGAGGGCGTCGAGGTCGGGCGGCGGATCATGGAGTTCATGGACGAGGAGGCGAAGAAGGAGAGCGAGCGCCTCGCCGAGCAGCGCGGTGCCTTCCCGGCGTGGGAGGAGAGCATCTGGGGCCCCGACGAGAGCTGCGCGCGAGCGCCGAACGGCGAGCGGATCCGCCCCGAGCGCCGGCTGCGCAACTGCAACGTGGACACGGTGGCGCCCACGGGCACGATCAGCATCATCGCGGGCTGCGCCTCGGGCATCGAGCCGCTCTTCGCGGTCGCCTTCCTGCGCAACCAGGCGGGCGTGCTGATGCCGGACGTGAACGAGGACTTCGTCCGGGTGGCGAAGGAGCGCGGCTTCTACAGCGAGGCGCTGATGAAGCGCATCGCGGAGGAGGGCCACATCCACTTCCCCGAGGTGCCGGAGGACGTGCAGCGGGTCTTCGTGACGGCGCACGACATCACGCCGGAGTGGCACGTCCGGATGCAGGCGGCCTTCCAGGAGTACGTGGACTCGGCGATCTCGAAGACGACGAACTTCCCGCACGGCGCGACGGAGGAGGACGTCCGGGAGATCTACGAGCTCGCCTTCCGGCTGGGCTGCAAGGGGGTGACGGTCTACCGCGACGGGAGCCGCGAGGGCCAGGTGCTCTCGACGGGTGCGACGGCGAGGAAGACCGCCGAGGCCCCGGCCGACGGCGCGAAGGAGAAGGAGTTGCAGGAGCAGCTCGCGCGATTGGAGGCCGAGCTGAAGCAGGCGCGCGATCGCGCGGCCCAGGCCGAGCAGCAGGCGCAGCAGGTGCGCCGCCAGAAGCGCCGTCGGCCGGTCATGCTGAGGGGGACCACGCGGAAGATGGCCTCGCCGATCGGCGACGTCTTCGTGACGATCAACGAGGACGAGAGCCATTCCCCCTTCGAGGTCTTCGCCACGCTGGGCAAGGCCGGCTCGATCGCGATGGCCGATACGGAAGCCATCGGTCGGCTCATCTCGCTCGCGCTGCGCTTCGGCGTGCCGATCCAGGAGGTGCACACGCAGCTTCGGGGCATCTCCTCGGACCGGGCGATCGGCTTCGGGCAAAACAAGGTGCTCTCGGTGCCCGACGCGATCGCGCAGGCGATCGAGGCGCGGGAGCAGGAGAAGGCGGGCATCCAGCAGGAGCTGATCCCGGAGCTGGCCCCGGCGGAGGGCGCGTCGGGGGTGCAGCGCGCCCCCGAGCCGCAGCTCGCGCTCATGGGCTACGACCCGGGCGAGCAGTTCATGGGGACGTGCCCGGACTGCCACAGCCAGCTCGAGTTCGCGGAGGGCTGCATGAAGTGCCACATCTGCGGGTACAGCGAATGCGGCTGACGTAGAGCGTCCCTGCCCGCGAGGGCAGGGTGGGTGGGGTGGTGCGGGGTGGTTTCGAAGGGTGGTGAGGGGATGGGGCGAGGGGTCTCCGGCGCGAGCCGGGGGCCCCTCGCGGTTTTCCGCCCCTCAGATGTCGCACGGCGAGGGCAGGGGCGGCGAGTGCGGCGGCACCGAGTCCACGAACGGCACCTTCCGCTGCCGGAAGTCCGCGACCCGCTGCTCGACCTCCCTGGTGCTCAGCACGGCGTTCGCCTGGTGGAAGACCCAGTCGATCTCCTCCCCGTACCGCCGCGGCTCGCGCGAGTCGAGCACCCCGTCCTCGATGAACCACTGGTTGAAGTTGATCGACATCGGCACGATCGGGTACTCCTGGCCGCCGTGATGCGCGTAGGGCTCGCCGTCGATGAGGTAGTCGACCTCGCCGTTCGCCACCTGGATCAGCAGGGTATGCCACCCCTCCAAGCTCCCGCGAGTGCGGCCGGAGGCGTTGCGTGCGGTCCCCGGCTCTACCTCGTGGGTGTTCCAGCTGGTCATGAACATGGACGGCGTGCTGGCGCCCCACCCGCCGTTGGGGAGGTACTCGAAGTCCAGCTCGCTGTAGTCGGGGTTCTCGGGGCTCCGCCTGGGGCTGATGGTATAGAAGCTCTGCACCAGCTGATCTCCGTCGGGGCCCGATACCGCCGAGTCGCGGAAGTGGACCCGGGCCGCGTAGGTGCCCTCGAGGTACTTCCGCTGGTAGCAGATCTGTACCTGCCGGGCGCCCGCGCCCGTGCCGTCCGTCTCCGAGGTCATCCGCAGCACGCGATTGCCCGGCTGTGCGGGGTCGTCCTGGAAGGAGACGCCGGCCGGGGACCACGTCGCGCCGGGGACCCCGGGGTGGCCGGTGCCGCTCCGGGCGATCCAGCCGTTGCGCTCGAAGGCCGCGGTGTCCGGGTAGGAGAAGTCGTCGAAGAAGACCTGCGGCTCCGCGGAGCCGTTCGGTACGGGCGCCGGGGCAGGGGACCTGGCGCTGCAGGCGGCCAGCAGCAGCCCCAGTAGCGGCCACGCAGCGGTACGGGCGAATCGCACGGCGAGTTCGGGCATCTCTGACCAGTCCCGTTGTGAGGAGAGTA
>DASSTO010000029.1:0-14171 GCA_035707865.1 Longimicrobiaceae bacterium
GGTGGCCGAGCGGATGCACTTCACGCCTCCGATGTACCGCGGCCACGCCGTGCGCACGCTCGTCCAGATGCCCATCCAGTGGAAACCGGAGTCGTAACGTTCCGCCGAGCCCGGCCGCCCCGGCCGGGCTCGGCGCACGGAGCAGTTGTCGGCCACCCCCGCCCTCTGTCCCCCGGCCGTCTTGCCGCGGAGTGAATCCTGCGGCGCCCCGCACCGAGAGCGCCGGTACGCCTGCCGCCCACCACCGCGCAGAGGAGGCGACCCCATGCACCCACGCCCGGCCCCGGTCACCTTCACGGGCACGCTCGGCTCCCTGGCGGCGCTGGTAGCGCTCGCGGCGTGCGGCGGCGACCACGCGGCGGGTACGCGGGCGGCCAACCCGCCGGCGTCCACCCCTCCGGCGGCCAGCGCATCGCCCGCCGACAGCGCCTCCGGCGCGCGGGCCATCACCGTCTCCGGCCTCGCCAGCCCCGAGACCGCGCTGTGGGACTCCGTCGCGGACGTCTACCTGGTCTCGAACGTCAACGGCGGCGCCACCGACGAGGACCACAACGGATTCATCGCCCGCGTCTCGCCCGACGGCCGGGTGATGCAGCGGAAGTGGATCGACGGCGCGCAGGCCGGTGTGCAGCTGAACGGACCGAAGGGAATGCTCTTCGAGGGCGACACCCTCTTCGTGGCGGACGTGGGCGGGGTGCGGGTCTTCGACCGCCGGAGCGGTCGGCAGCTGGGCTCGATCGCGATCGACAGCAGGAGCCTCAACGACCTCGCCCTCGGCCCGGACGGCACCCTCTACGTGAGCGACCTGGGGCCGGGCAAGGGCGGGGCGGGCGTCATCTGGCGCGTGAGCGGCCGCACCGCCACGCCGCTGGTGCGCGGAAGCGACCTCGACCAGCCCGACGGCATCCTCTACACGCAGGGGAAGCTCCTCGTCGCCCCCTTCGGCGGCGGCGCAGAGCTCTACTACGTGTCACTTACGGGGCAGCGCACCCCCGGCCCGAGGGTGCCGGGCGGGACGATGGACGGCCTGGAGACGCTCCCCGACAGCTCCATCGCGGTGACGAGCTGGGACGCGAAGACCGTCTACCGGCTGGACGCCGCCGGCAACGCCACACCCCTCTTCACCGGCCTGGAATCTCCGGCGCAGATCGGGCTCGACCGGAAGCGCGACCGCCTGCTGGTGCCGCTCTTCAACGCGAACCGGCTCGTGATCGAGCCGCTGAGCCCGTAGCGCGCGCCGGGGCGCCCTCCTTGCATCCGGGGGCGCGGCAGGAGAGCTCTCCATCGCCTTCGCCCCACCGACCCGATGCGCACCCGGTTCCCGTTGCTCTCGGCGCTCCTGCTGACGGCGATACCCACCGCCGCATACGCCCACCCGGGCCTGGCGCCGGAGCCGCACGACGTCTGGAGCGCCTGGGCGCTGGAGCCCACGGTCCTCGTCGGAACCGCGCTCGCCGCGGTGCTCTACCTGCGTGGGCTGCGCGCGCTCTGGGCACGCGCCGGCGTGGGGCATGGGGTGGCCCGGTGGCAGGCGCGGTGCTACTACGCCGGCCTCGTAGCTCTCCTCGTCGCCCTCGTCTCTCCGCTGGACGCGGTGGCGGATGCGCTCTTCTCCGCCCACATGGTGCAGCACCTGATCCTCATCGTCGTGGCCGCACCGCTCCTGGCCGCGGGCGCGCCGCTCCTCGTCTACCTGTGGGCGCTGCCCGGCGGCGGCCGCCGCACGGTCCGGCGGGCATGGAGCCGGGCGCGCTGGGTGAGGAGGGGCACGCGGGTCCTGCTCGGCACGTACTCCGCCTGGATCCTGCACGCGGCCGCGCTCTGGGCCTGGCACGTGCCCGCGCTCTACGACCTGGCGGTGGCGAACGAGTGGGTTCACGCGCTCGAGCACACCTGCTTTCTCGTGACGGGCGCGCTCTTCTGGTGGGTGGTCCTGCCCCGCGGCGGCGCTCTGCGCCGCTCGCACGGAGCGGCGATGCTCTACGTCTTCGCCTTCGCGCTCCAGGCGACGCTCCTCGGAGCCTTCCTCACGCTGAGCTCGCGGGTACTCTACCGCGCACATCTGCACACGACCGCCGCCTGGGGGCTCACCCCCCTGCAGGACCAGCAGGTGGCGGGCGTGGTGATGTGGGTGCCCTGCGGCGTGGTCTACCTGGCCGCGATGATCGGCCTCTTCCTGCTGTGGATGCGCGAGGCGGAGCGGCGGGTGACGCGCCGCGAGGCCGCCGCGCAGCTGAGCGTGGGCCCGGGTTGAGTAACGGGGCGGCCGCACCGGTACCGGTGTTCGTCAACGCGCGCGCGGGCTACCTGCGCGGGTCGAACCCCGGCGCGGTCGAGCGGGCCCTGCGCGAGGCAGGCGTCCCGGTGGAGGTGCGCGGCGTGGCGGCCGCCGACCTCGGGCGCGCGTTGACGAAGGCGGTGCGCGACGGGGTGGACCGGGTGGGGGTGGCGGGGGGCGACGGAACTCAGCTCATCGCCGCGCAGGCGCTCGCGGGGACGGGGACGGCTCTCGTTCCCGTCCCCACCGGCACCCTGAACCACTTCGCGCGTCGCGTCGGTATCCCCGATCTCGCAACCGCGGCGGCGGCCCTCGCGGGGCCCGATCGGAGCATGCCCCTCGGCGTGGTCGACGACGAGCTCTTCCTCAACACCGCCACCCTCGGCCTCTACGCGGACGTGGTCCGCCGCCGCGAGCGCCGCCGCCGCTGGATGACGAAGTGGCCCGCCGCGGCCCTCGCCTTCGCCGAGGCCCTCGCCCGCCTGCGCCACCTCGACCTCGCGCTGGAGGTGGACGGCGAGCACCTCGAGCGCCGCACACCGCTCCTCTGGGTGGGGGTCGGGTGGGGGAGCTTCCCCTTCGTCCACGAGGCACCCGAGCGTCGCCGCCAGCCCGACCTGGAGATCGTCGTCCTGCGACCGGGGAGCCGGCTCGGCGCGCTCGCGCTGATGGCTCGCCTCTCCCTCCTGCTGCACGGCCGGGAACGCCCCGTCGAGGACCCCGCGCTCGAAGTCCTGCACGCGCGCCGTCTGGTCGTGCGCGCTCACCACCCGATCGGCGTCACGCTCGACGGCGAGGTGCGCCGTCTCCGCGCTCCCGTCCTCCTCGCCGTCCAGGACGCGGCACTCCGGGTGTGCGCGCCGCCATCGGCGGGGCGGGCGGCGAAATTACCCCCTTGACGTCACCCCGGCCTTTGCCCAGGTTGGCCGGTACACCTTCGCACGCGATGCCCCTCGCTCGTCCGCAGACTACTCGCCGGCTGCCAGACCCGAAGTGAACGGAATGACGATCCACCACCGCCTCCCGGTCCTGCTCCTGCTCGCCCCTCTTCTCCTCCCCGCGGCCGCCGCCGCGCAATCGCTCCGTGGCTCCCACGCCAGCGTGGAGCGGATGTACCAGCACGCGCGAAAGCACGACATCTACTTCTACAAGACCGGCCGCGGGATCCGGAACGCGGCAAAGGACGGCACCCTCGTCAAGCTGCGCGGCAACGCGGACTACGACACGCACGGCGTGAGCTATCCCTACGTGCGCGCCGCGACGCGGACGTTCGTGGAGCGGCTGGCGAGGGAGTATCGGGCCGCCTGCGGCGAACAGTTGGTGGTGACCAGCGCCATCCGTCCGCGGTCGATGCACGTGCCGAACAGCATCGACGAGTCGGTACACCCCGCGGGGATCGCGGTCGACCTCCGCAAGTCTCACAAGAGCAGCTGCCGCGACTGGCTCCGGCGGGTCCTCCTCTCGCTCGAGAACCGGGGCGTGATCGAGGCGACGGAGGAGTTCCACCCGCCGCACTTCCACGTCGCCGTCTTCCCCACCTCGTACACGCGCTACGTCTCGCGGCTGACGAAGGGGAAGACATACGCCGAGGCCGCCGATCACTACCGGGTTCGCCCGGGCGATTCGCTCTGGGGCATCGCCCGACGCCAGGGGACGACGGTGGCGGAGCTGAAGGAAGCCAACGGCCTGAGCACCTCGCTTCTCAAGGTGGGGCAGACGCTGGTGATCCCCGGCTCGTCGTGAGCGTGCCGGGAAGCTGCGCCCGGGCCGGGTCTCGCCGGCCCGCACCCGCGCCGTACGCCTCCCGGTAGCGTAGCCGGCCGAAGTAGCCCGCGCCGTACCGCCCGCCGTAGACGTTCCTGCCCGCGAAGGTGTTCACGTCGTAGCGATCGCGATCGTACATTTCGACATGCCTCCTTTCCCGTCGTGGTCGGCCTCTCGGCCCGCGGGCGGCATTCTTGCACCCGCCGGCCGACTCGACCGAAGCCGCCGCGCGGGCCCCTGTACGGAAGACGAGGATGATCAGACAGCGCTATCTCGAAGCCAGGCCCTTCGACGCGTACGCGGAATCGACCGTGAAGCACCACGACCTCTGGCTCGCGCTGCGCCGGCGCAGCCGGGCCCCGCAGGAGTTCGCCGAGCGCGTGGAGGCCCTGCCCGGCCGGTGGCACCTGCTGGTGCTCTCGGAGGACTGGTGCGGCGACGCGGTCAACACGGTGCCCGTGCTCGCGGCGCTCGCCGATACCGCGGCCAACCTCGAGCTGCGGATCCTGGAGCGGGATCGGAACCCGGACCTCATGGACGCGCACCTCACGGGCACGAGCCGATCCATTCCCGTGGCGATGGTGCTCGACGAGGACTTCCGGGAGTTCGGCTGGTGGGGACCGCGGCCGCGGGAGCTGCAGGAATGGGTACTCGGACCGGGGAGGGAGCTTCCGGTGGAGGATCGCTACCGGCGGGTCCGGACGTGGTACGCCCGCGATCAGGGCCGGACCACGCTGGAAGAGGTGGTGTCGCTCCTGGAGCGAGCGGCCCGCGAGCGCACCGAAGCGGTGGCCTAGAAGAACGGAGGGGCCGCCCCTGCAGGAGCGGCCCTCGATCCGGCATGCGGCACCACCGGGTGCTGCCGCGGGCTGGACGGCCGGAGCTTACGCGCCGACCCGCGCGACGTTCTCAGCCGCAGGCCCCTTCTCGCCCTGGACGAGGTCGAACTCGACCGTCTCGCCCTCGGTGAGCGTCTTGAAGCCGGTGCCCTGGATCGCCGAATAGTGCACGAAGCAATCGCGCTCTCCGTCGGCCGGGGTGATGAAGCCAAAGCCCTTGGCGTCATTAAACCACTTCACCGTTCCGGTGGTCCGCATGAGGTACTCCTGTGTGGTGATTGGGCCGGCGGGAAACGCGCGGCGGGATACTCGTGGGCTCCCAATGCCCCCCACGTTGGGCACGAATCCGATGAACTAGAATCGAAAGATTGGTGATGTGATCCGGCGGTCGAACTGCCTGCGGGTTGGTGTGCGGTGAACTACGTGCGGTGGCCGAGATCCGATTCCTGCCGATTTCGCGGTCAAAGTACACCACGTCCGGCCGCCTGTCAAGCATTCCTTTCCAACTTTCGTGCCGGTGCCCCTCCCTACCCCCGCTCCACCACCATCACGAAGCCCATCGCGCCGGCGGCGCAGACGCTGATGAGCCCGAACTGCTGGCCGCGCCGCTTCAACTCGTTGAGCAGCGTGATGGTGATCCGGCCGCCGGTGGCCCCGAAGGGATGCCCGATGGCGATGGAGCCGCCCATCACGTTGATGCGCTCGACCGGCGGGTGCCCCACGGGCTCGGAGAGCCCCAGCCGCTCCTCGGCGATCTTCTTCGAATCCAGCCACTGAAGGTTGGAGAGCACCTGCGCGGCGAAGGCCTCGTGCATATCCATGAGGTCGATGTCGCCCATGGAGAGGCCGGCGCGCTCGAGCGCCACCGGGGCGGCGAGGACGGGACCCTGCAGGAGCTGGTCGGAGGGCGCGAGGGCGGCGTAGGCGTACGAGCGGATGTAGCCGAGCGGCTCGTAGCCGAGCGCCCTCGCCTTCTCCTCGCTCATCAGCAGCACGGCGGAAGCGCCGTCGGTGAGGGGGGACGAGTTCCCGGCCGTGACGGTGCCGTACTTCCTGTCGAAGACGGGCTTCAGCTGCGCGAGCTTCTCCAGTGAGGTATCGGGTCGGATCCCGTTGTCCCGGGTGACGGCGACGCCGTCGACGAAGACGGGCGCGATCTCATGCGTCAGGCGCCCGTCCTCGGTGGCGGCCCAGGCGAGGCGGTGCGAGCGCAGCGCCCACTCGTCCTGCGCCTCGCGCGAGATGCCGTTCTCCTGCGCCATGATCTCGGCGGACTGCCCCATCGTGAGCCCGGTCGTCGGCTCGGCGATCGCCGGCGTGATCGGGGCCAGGTTCCTCGGCCGCAGCCCGAGGAAGGGCTTGATCCGGTCGCCCAGAGAGCGCGCCTTGCTCGCGGCCACCAGCGCGTCGCGCATCTCGTCCGAGACCAGGATGGGGATGTCGGTGAGCGACTCGGCCCCGCCGGCCACGACGACGTCCGCCAGCCCGAGCGCGATCTGCTCCGCGCCCGAGGTGATCGCCTGGCTGCTCGACGCGCAGGCGCGCCCCACCGTGAAGGCCGGCACCGACGCCGGAAGCCCCGAG
Source organism: Longimicrobiaceae bacterium (assembly GCA_035707865.1). Taxonomy (GTDB): domain Bacteria; phylum Gemmatimonadota; class Gemmatimonadetes; order Longimicrobiales; family Longimicrobiaceae; genus DASSTO01. The sequence goes on from DASSTO010000029.1 coordinate 6,466, forward strand.
CCCAGCGTCACCTCGCGCGCGATGTTCGGCTCCTGGACCGACTGCACCACCGTGCCGTAGACGAGATGGTCGACCTCCCGCACGTCCAGGTTCGTGCGGCTGACCAGCTCCCGCACGGCGACCTTGCCCAGCTCCACGGCGGAGAGGCTCCGGAAGGCCGTGCCCGACTTGGCGAACGGCGTGCGGCAGCCCTCCACGATGGCGACCCTGCGGCCGATTCCCGTCATCTCGACCTCCCTGAGGCGTGGGCACGACCAGCGCAGAGCGCCCAAGCTGGCCTCCCTCGGGCCGGAAACGCAAGAAGGTCACCATGCGGGCGGCGCGGATCACGGGGCCCGGTCGGCGACGAGGGACTCGGGTGGCGCTGCTGCGACGGCGTCACGAGCGAGCGCGTGCGGTCCCGTGCGCGCGAGGCTCACGACGACGCACACGAGCACCCCGGCGGAGAGAGCCGCCACGGCGATCAGGCGCCCGGCGCCGAAGGTATCGACGATCGCCTCGGGCGAGCCGAGGCGCGGATCGGACGCCTGGGCGAGAAGAAAGGCGACGAGGTTGGCCCCGCCGTGCACGAGAACGCCCGACCAGATGGAGCTCGTGACGATCACGACGGACCCCGTGAGCGCGCCGCAGACGAATTCCGTCGGAGCGAACGCGAGCCGCCCGTGGGCCAGGGCGAAGAGCGAGCTCGTGATCGCGACTGCGGCCACCGCACCGAAGCGTTGCTCCAGGGGCTGCTGGACCCAGCCGCGGAAGAAGAACTCCTCGCAGAGCGGCGCCACCACCACCATCGCGAGGGCGATCGGCGCCCAGGCGCCGGGCCGGCTCGCGTAGTCGGCCACATCGCCCATCGCGGGCGTCGACGGCGGATGGACGATTCCCGCGTGCGTGAGGAGCGTGACCACGCAGACGCTGAAGACTCCGAAGACCGGGCCGGCGAGAAGCAGCGGCAGCACGGCGCGGCCGGGGGAGCGCAGGCGCAGCGTCCCGCGCCTGCGCTCGGCTTCCCGCGGCGGGAGCGGCCACAGGGCGAACGCCAGGAAGGCCACGCCCGCGCCCACCAGCCACGCGACGGCGATCGCGGGCCGGAAGAAGGCGAAGGAGAAGATCACGCCGCCCCACAGGAGCGCCACGCAGGAGATCCCCACCGCCTGCGCGATCGCCCCGAACGCGCCGCGGATGCCCGTTCTGATCATCGCGATCCCCTCGATGCCGGGCTCAACCCGCGCCGTGCTGGACGAGCCCCGGCCGCGCCGGTCGTGCCGACCACATCCAATGCGGCCGACGACGACGCACCGGCAATGCGCCGGCGAGCCGAAGCAGGAGCACCCCGCTGACGACCGCCACAACGGCGAGCGGCCAGACACCCAACGTCGAGACCATTCCATCAGGCGTCCCCAACCGCTCCGGCAGGAGGAGTCCCGCGATCATGACCGAGAGATTGTTCCCGGCGTGCAGGAGCACTCCCGCCCAGATCGATCCGGTGGCATAGACCAGGTAGCCCGCCAGAACGCCGAAGACGAAATGGAAGGCATCCGCCGGACCATTCCCGTGCACGGCCGCGAAGAGCGCAGCGGCGATCCCGATCGCGGGCCATGTGCCGATTCGACGCTCCAGTGAGTGCTGAATCCATCCCCGGAAGACGAACTCCTCGATGATCGGTGCGACGAACACGAAGGAGACCGCCACCGGAGCCCAGCCCCAGCGCCGGTTCAGGTACTGCTGCACCACGCCGTGGTCGGGGACCTGCAACCGCAGCTGCCCGTAGTGGACGAGCAGACAGGCGATCGCCAGCTGAAAGCAGAAGATGAGAATCGCCGCCGCGAGTGCAGCTACCGCCGCGGCACCGGGCTTCCTCAGACGAAGCAGAGCCCTGCACCGAACCCCCCTGCACGCGGGAGCCCAGCGCAAGGAGAGCCAGCCGAAGGCGCCAAGCAGCAGAAGGAGCCAGCCGATCGCCAGCAGCGGGGGCATCTCCGTGAAGGCTGTCTCCGCCACCGTCCAGAGGACCATCACGGCGAGAGCCTTGGCGACGACGATTGGTGTGAGATGTAGGCGGACGGCTGACATATCAGCTCGCGGTGTGCTGGCCAATCGGCTCAGTGGGGCCGGGTCCCGGGTAGGCTCGCCGCCTCCTACGCGACCGCGGCATCGGCACGGGCCCGGTGCCTGGCCCGTGCCGGAGGCGATGATTACCGATACGTCCCGTTCCAGCCGTCGGCCACGCCATCCTTGATGTCGCCCCAGTTGTCGATCACCTGCTCGGCGAGCCACACCACGAACGCCTTGCCGATCCCGCCCCCGTCCACCTGCTCCAGCGTGCTCGCGTCGAGTTCCTCGACGCCGTAGGCTGCGATGGTCATGGTCGTCCCTCCGGTCCGGGTGATTCAAGATTCGCCGCACCGCTCGTCGGTGCAACGGCTTGTGACTACATCCGCATAACCCATCCGGACTCAGATCACGAGGTCGCCATAACCTGAGCGTAATCGCTCGTGCGGAAGTCCTGCACCGCGTTGTAGATCGCGTGGGCCCCGGCTCCAACCGCGTAGGCCAGGTCGTACCAGAAGCTGTTGCCGCCGCCGTCGATGGAGACGAGATCGGCGTCGTCCAGCGCGTGCACGCCGAACGCGCCGAGGTCGAGCTGCTGAGTCTGCATACCGTCCTCCGTGAGAAGAGTGGAGACGCGGCCCTCGAGGGGCCGGGGCGCCGCACCGAGCGGCGACCCGGTGGGCAAGATGGGCGGGCGGTGGGGAGCGCGGCGACGGGATTCGGGCGAGCGGCGCGGCGGGCGCGGTGAGCGGGCGGAAGGCGGGGGCGAGCGGGTGGTCAGCTGGTGAAGTAGATGCGCTGGCGGAGCCGGCTGCGGAAGCGACGGCTGCAGACCAGGCGGGTGCCGTCCTTGAGGCGGATGGAGTATTCGCCGTGGAAGAGCGGCGCCATGCTGGCGACCCGGTCGAGGTTGACGATCGTCGAGCGATGGATGCGCAGGAAGCGTTCGGGGTCGAGGACGCGCTCCTCCAGCTCGGTGAGCGTCCTGTTGATGAGGCGCGGTGTCTTGCCGATGTGGAGCCGCGCGTAGTTGCCGTCGGCCTCGATCCAGTCGATCTCCGTCACGCGGATGAGCGGATACTGGTCTCCGCTCTTGATGGCGAGAATCTCGGGGTAAGTGGCGGTGGGAAGGGGCTCAGTCATGGCGCGACCGCGGGATCGGGGACGGCGAACCACGCGCGAGCGAGATGCCCCCGGCCAGCGGCCGGAGCGCACGACGCCCGTGCTCCTGCGGTGAAAGGTACGCGGGGGCCACCCGCGGGCCGATGGTGGAGGCGTGCGGCAGTTGCCGGGGCGGTCACCCCGGTGCGCGGCGAGCCGTCAGCCCGTCACGTCGACGAGGATCGAGCCGTCCTCCACCTTGCAGGCGTAGACCGCGACGGGGCGGGTGGCCGGGAGGGAGAGCGCCTTTCCGCTGCGGATGTCGAACCGTGCGCCGTGCCAGTCGCAGGTGATGGAACAGTCGTCGCAGTCGAGCTCGCCCGCGGAGAGCGGGAAGTCCCGATGGGTGCAGTTGTTGGCGAACGCGTAGACCTCACCCTCGCAGTTCGCCAGGCAGACCCGCACCCCCCCGACCTCGACCTCCAGCAGCTCGCCCTCGGGTACGTCGGAGAGGGGAGCGACGGCTACGAAGGTCATCGGTCGCCGGTCTTCGGCTGTCGGTCAACAGACGCGCTCCTGGGCTGCAGTACCGCGGGACCGACGACTGACGACCGACGACCGCCGACGCAGTTACTTCCTCCCATACAGCTTCCCCTCGATGGCGCGCGTGAGCTCCTGGCGCACCTCGGGGAGCTCGAGCTGCTGGAGGACCTCGCCGTAGAAGCCGAAGATCACCAGCCGCATCGCCTCCAGGCGCGGGATGCCGCGGCTGAGGAGGTAGAAGATCTCCTCCTGGTCGAGCTGCCCGACGGTGGCGGCGTGCGAGCAGCGCACGTCGTCCGCGCCGATCTCGAGGTTGGGAAGGGAATCGGCGCGCGCCGCGCTGCTGAGGATCAGGTTGCGATTGGTCTGGTAGGCGTCGGTGCGCTGGGCCCCCGGGTGCACGCGGATGAGGCCGCGGAAGACGGAGCGTCCCTCGTCCTGTAGCGCGCCCTTGAAGAGCAGGTTGCTCGAGGCGTGCGGAGCGACGTGGTCCTGCAGCGTCTCGTGGTCGAAGTGCTGCTCGCCCTCGGCCAGGTAGAGGCCGAGCATGTCCACGTGGGCGCCGGGCGCCTGCAGGACGCAGCGTGAGTCGGCCCGGGCGACGTCGGCGCCGAGGGTGGTGTAGAGCGCCGTGATGCGCGCGTCGCGCTGCGCGACGAGGCGGTCGGTGCTCAGGTGCAGCACGCCCGCTCCGTAGCGCTGCAGCGAGACGTAGCTGACGCGGGCGCCCTCGGCGGCGAAGATCTCCGCGGCGCCGTTGGAGAGGGTGCGCGACGGCAGGTCGTCCGAGGCGAGCTCGTCGACGACGGAGATCTCGGCGAAGGGCTCGGCGACGATGAGCGTCCGGCCGAAGACGGCGGTGCCCGCGCCGGTGATCCACCGGAAGGAGCGCACCGGGATCTCCACCCGCACGCCGCGGGGGACGTAGAGGAAGGTACCGCCCGTCCAGAACGACGTGTTCAGGGCCGCGAACTTACCCGCCTCGCCGGTGATGGCGCTGCCGAGGTAGGGGCGCACCAGCTCGGGGTGCTCGCGCACCGCCTGGTCGAGGCCGGTGAGGACGACGCCCTGCGCCGAGAGCTCCTCGGGCAGCTCGCGGTAGACGACCGAGCCGTCCACCTGCACCAGCCGCGCGGAGCTGCCGCCCGCCGCCTGGACGATGGCGCGCAGTCCCTCCGGGAGGGCGCCCACGCTCTCCACCGGCTTCGCCTCCTCGGCGAGCCCGAGCGCCTCGAGCTTCAGCAGCCGGGCGATGTCGGTGTAGCGCCACTCCTCCTCGCGCGTCGTCGGGAAGGGGCTCCCGGCGAAGACCTCGTACGCCCCCATCCGCTGCTCGCGCACCCACTCGGGCTCCACCTTGCGCGTGGAGAGGATCTCCACCTGGTCCCGGGTGAAGGGACCGGTGTTCTCGGCGATTGCTGTATCTGTCACGGTATTCTCCAAAAGAAGTTACGAGTTACGAGTTACGAGTTACGAATCGAGCCTTTCCCCAACTCGTAACTCGTAACTCGTAACTCAGCCGACGCTCCCCTCCATCTCCAGCTCGATGAGGCGGTTGAGCTCGACCGCGTACTCGAGCGGGAGCTCCTTGGCGATGGGCTCGATGAAGCCGCGCACCACCATGGTGGCCGCCTCGTCCTCGGTGAGACCGCGGCTCATGAGGTAGAAGAGCTGTTCGTCGCCGATCTTCGAGACGGTGGCCTCGTGGCCGATCTGCGCGTGATCGTCCTGGATCTCGATGTAGGGATAGGTGTCGGTGCGCGCCTGCTCGTCGAGCAGGAGCGCGTCGCACTCCACGTTGCTCCTCGCGTGGTGCGCGCCGGGGTCCACCCGCAGCAGCCCGCGGTAGGAGCTGCGGCCCGAGCCCTTGGAGATCGACTTCGAGACGATCCGGCTGCTGGTGTGCGGCGCCATGTGGACGGCCTTGCCGCCCGCGTCCTGGTGCTGGCCGTCGCCCGCGTAGGCGATGGAGAGGATCTCGCCGCGCGCGCCCTCGCCCATGAGGTAGCACGAGGGGTACTTCATGGTGAGCTTGCTGCCCAGGTTGCCGTCGACCCACTCCATCGTGCCGTCGCGGCCCACGGTGGCGCGCTGCGTCACGAGGTTGTAGACGTTGTGCGACCAGTTCTGGATGGTGGTGTAGCGCATCCGGCCGCCGTCCTTCACGATGATCTCGATGACGCCCGAGTGGAAGGAGTTCTCGGCGTACGAGGGCGCGGTGCACCCCTCGATGTACTGCACCTGCGCGCCCTCCTCGACCACGATCAGCGTGCGCTCGAACTGCCCCATGCTCTGCGCGTTGATGCGGAAGTAGGCCTGCAGGGGCATGTCCAGCTTCACGCCCCTGGGCACGTAGACGAAGCTGCCGCCCGACCACACCGCGGTGTTCACGGCGGCGAAGAGGTTGTCGCGGAAGGGCACGACGGTGCCGAAGTACTCGCGCACCAGGTCCTCGTGCTCGCGCAGACCGTCGTCCATGCCCTTGAAGATGACGCCCTGCTCCTCCCACTCCTTGCGCAGCGAGTGGTAGACGACCTCGCTCTCGTACTGCGCGCCGGCGCCCGCGAGGATGCGGCGCTCCTGCTCCGGGATGCCCAGCCGCTCGAAGGTGTTCTTGATCGTCTCCGGCACCTCGTCCCAGGTGCGGCCGGTCTTCTCCGAGGGGCGGATGTAGAAGTAGATGTCGTTGAAGTCCAGCCCCGAGAGGTCGCCGCCCCACGTGGGCCACGGCCGCTTCAGCGCGTGCTTGAGCGCCTTGAGCCGGGTCTTCAGCATCCACTCCGGCTCGCCCTTCTGCTCGGAGATCTGGCGCACGATCTCCTCGTCCAGCCCCTTGCGCGACTTGTAGACGTACTCGACCTCGTCGCGGAAGCCGTACTTGTATTCGTCGAGGTTGAGGCCCGCGACGTCCTGATTGAGTGGCATGGATGCCTCCTTGTGAGCTATCAGCTATCGGCTATCGGCTATCAGGAACGGCCCAGCTGATAGCTGATAGCCGATAGCCGATAGCCCGGGCGGGGCGTCACGGGGCGGTATTCGCCAGCCCGCGCACCGACTCGTAGCCCGTCTCCTCCAGTTCCAGCGCAAGCTCCGGCCCGCCGGAGCGAATGATCCGGCCCTCGACCATCACGTGGACGAAGTCCGGCTTCACGTAGTTCAGCATGCGCTGGTAGTGGGTGATGAGCAGCACCGCCATGTCGCCGGCGTGCTGCGCCTTCACCTTGTTGATACCCGCGGAGACCACCTTCAGCGCGTCGATGTCGAGGCCCGAGTCGGTCTCGTCCATGATCGCCAGCGTGGGCTCCAGCATCGCCAGCTGCAGGATCTCGTTGCGCTTCTTCTCACCGCCCGAGAAGCCCTCGTTCACCGAGCGCTCGGCGAACGCCGGGTCCATCTCCAGCATCTCCATCTTCTCGGTGAGCAGCTCCTGAAAGTCGAAGATGTCGACCTCCTCGCCGCGCTTGGCGTTCAGCGCCGTGCGCATGAAGTTGGCGATCGAGACGCCCGGGATCTCCACCGGATACTGGAAGGCCAGGAAGATCCCCGCCTGCGCGCGCTCGTCGGGCTCCATGTCCAGCAGGCTCTCCCCGTTCAGCAGGATGTCGCCGTCCGTCACCTCGTAGGCCGGGTGGCCGGAGATCACCTTCGAGAGCGTGCTCTTCCCCGAGCCGTTCGGCCCCATGATCGCGTGGATCTCCCCCGCGTTGATCTCCAGGTTCACGCCCCGGAGAATCTCCGTCCCCTCCTCCGCGATCTCCGCGTGAAGGTCGACAATCTGTAGAAGCGGCGTTCCGCCCGTCTGCTTCGCTTCGGCCATCGAGTTCCTCCTGTCGCTGCGCCGCGCCGGATAACATGAAGTCGGCCCCGGAGCCGACGGTGAGTTCGGATGTGGCAAGAATGATTCTGCTTATCATCGAGACCGCCCCGAACGTAGCCGGGCGGAGGGGGGAAGTCAAGCGAGGAGAACGGCGGCCGTCGGCTATCGGCGATCGGCTATCGGCTACGGCTTGACTGAT
>DASSTO010000030.1:0-4763 GCA_035707865.1 Longimicrobiaceae bacterium
AGTGGCAACGAGCGCGCAGCCGGCGTCGAGCAGCCCCGCGACCGAGTGGATCTTCGTCGTCTCGAGCGCTTCATCGAGCGTCAGCGGTGGCAGGATGGAGGGCAGCCGGCGCGCGAGCATCGTCTTGCCGGATCCGGGCGGTCCGACCATCAGGATGTTGTGCGCTCCAGCCGCGGCGACCTCCAGCGCGCGCTTCACGTGCTCCTGGCCCTTCACGTCGACGAAGTCCACCGGGTAGACGGAGGCGGTGCGGAAGAGCTCGTCGCGATCCACCCGTGCCGTGGCGAGATCCCGAGCGCCGTCGAGGAAGCGGATGACGTCGAGGAGCGTCTCCGCGCCTCGCACCTCCAGCCCATCGACAACCGCCGCCTCCGCCACGTTCTCGCGCGGGACCACCAGCCCCGCCACACCCGCGGCGCGCGCGGCGACGGCCACCGACAGAGCACCCCGAACCGGCCGCAGCCCGCCATCCAGCCCCAGCTCGCCCAGAAGGACGTGTCGCTCGAGCGGGCCGCCCTCGACCTGGCCCGTGCCGGCCAGGATGCCGATCGCGATCGGCAGGTCGAAGGCGCTGCCCTCCTTGCGGATGTCCGCAGGCGCAAGGTTCACGGTGATCCTCTTCGGCGGCACCGCGTAACCGCTGTTCTGGATCGCGGCGACGACGCGCTCCCTGCCCTCCTTCACCGCTCCCTGCGGCAGCCCGACGGTCGAGAAGGACGGCAGGCCACCGGCGACGTCGGCCTCCACACGGACGAGGTAGGCGTCGATCCCGAGCACCGCGCCGGAGAGAACGTGAGCGAGCATGGAGGGGACCTCTCGGAAGCGGGTACGCGCGCGACGACTTCGCCGCCCAACGTACCCGCGCCCCGCGCCGCCGACCATCGGTTCCCCCGGCGCGGTGACCCTCGCGGCGACGGCCCGGCGGGCTGGCCCCGCTCGTCCGGACGGCGCGAGCCCCCACCGTAGGCCGGCGGGGGCTCGCGCGTGCGTGGCGGGTGCTGGCGTTATTCGCCCCGGTGGCTCCGCTGGGGGCGTGGGTGGCCGTGGCCCTGGTTCTTCGAGGTTCCGCGCCGGTCGAGGTCGCCATCGGTGCCGCGCTCCGCACGCTCGCTCGTGCCGAACTGCGCGCCCCGATCGTGCTCTCCCGCCTCGTCGCCGCGGGGGTTCCCCACGCCGACGGTCTCCGACGTGTCGCCGCGCTGAACGCCCTTCTTGAGATCGGCCATGTTCCCTCCAATCGTGTACAAGCCTCTGCGTCGCCTACGCTTGCACTATGGCGCAATCCGCGTTCCGCGCGATCAGCACTCCTCCGCGGTGCGCAGGTGGATGCGGACGCGAGTTCCGCCTCCGCGCCTCGCCTCCGCGGAGACCTCCCCGCCCCACGACTCGACCAGCCGGCGGACGATGGCGAGCCCGAGCCCCGTACCGCTGGAGCGAGTGGAGAACTGCGGCTCGAAGACGCGCGTGAGGAGCTCGGGCGGTATGCCCTCGCCCGTGTCCGCAACGACGATTTCCGCCCGGTCCGGTCCGGCGCGCCGGGCGGATACGACGATCTCGCCCCCCTCGTCGCGGATGGCCTCGCGCGCGTTCTCGAGCAGGTTGACGAGCACCTCCTTCAGCTCGTCGGGGCGAGCGTAGACGCGGACCCCGACGGCATCCTCCAGCTCCGCGCGGTAGCGGATGCCGCGCCCGGCGCCGCGATAGAGGGCGAGCGTCTCATCGACCGCGGCGACGACGTCCACGCACCCCGGCTCGGCGGCGGGCGCCTGCGGTGCGCCGAACCGGGAGAAGGCACGGGCGATCTCACTGAGCCGGTCGATCTCCTGCAGCACGGATTCCACGTTCCGCTCCAGGATCTGGTCGTAGTCGGGCCGGCCGTCGCGGAAGGCGCGACGGAGGTGCTGGACGGCCAGCTTGATGGGGGTGAGGGGGTTCTTGATCTCGTGCGCGATCTGCCGCGCCATCTCGCCCCAGGCGAGCACGCGCGCGCTGCGGATCTCGGCGGTGACGTCCTCGAGGGAGACGACGGCGCCGCGCGAGCTGCCGCTGGGGCGCAGGCGCCGCATCCGGAGCCGTACGATCCGGCCGTCCACCTCGAGCTCCGTCGCGACTTCGGTGTCCTGACCGTGCCAGAAGCCTGTGAAGGCACGCGCGACGCCGTCGAGGAGCGGTGTGGACGAGGGGAGCGGGCGCCCCACGGCCACCGAGCCGCCGAGGATCTCCAGCGCACGCGGGTTGGCCAGCTCCAGTCGGCCGAGCGAATCGAAGGCCAGCACGCCCGTCGCGGCCTCCTCCACGATCGCCTCCGTGCGCCGCGTTTCGCGCACGAGGGCTGTTCGGGCCCGACGGACCTGGCCGACCATCCGGTTGAAGGACTGGTAGACGCCCCCGAACTCGTCCGGCTGCTCTTCCGGGAGGCGGACGTGGAGGTCGCCCGCCCCGACGAGCGCCGCGGCCCGGCTGAGCCGATCGATGGGGCGCGTCAGGGCGCGGCCGACGAGCAGGGCGAGCACGATGGAGAGCGCCGCCCCGAGGAGGCTGACGAGGAGCGCCATGTCCCGGAACTCCGTCTGCCGCCGGGCGATCTCCTCCGAGGCGAGCGGAATGGGCGCCGCGAGGACGACGGAGGAATCGAGCCTCCGGTAGGCCACGAGGTAGTCGTTGGAGCCCAGGCGCCGCGCCTGTGCGTCTTCCAGGTACTCGCCGCTGAGGAGCTCTAGGTAGATCGGAGCCGGCAGCCACTGCTGGAAGAGCCCGAGACCGAGCACCTCCGGCGCGGCGGCGTTCATCAGGCTGCCGTGGCTGTAGAGGAGGAGGTCGATGTCGAGGTCCGCTCCGATGCGCGGCAGCGGTCGCTCGGGGAGACTCGGGACCGTCTGGCGGAGCGCGCGCAGTGCTACCGCTTCTGCCGAGCGCGTCACCTCGCGCGACACCGCGCTGTAAGCGACCAGCCCGAAGGTCGCGGTGGGCAGGAGGAAGAAGACGAAGAGCGCGAGGGTGAGTCTCCCGCGGAAGGAGCGGACCCATCCGGTACGCACGCCGGGGAACAGGCGCAGATCGCGGCAGACGAGCCGTGCCACGGCCCACAGGAGGGCGAAGGCGAGGAGGAGTCGTACGCCCGCCAGCACGCCGCGCCCGAGGAGAAGGGCGAGCGGCGCGGTACGGACGTAGAGGTGCGCGTGCATCCAGCCCGCGGGGAAGTGCGCCCGCGTCTCGCTGCGCCAGCCGGTGGCGGTTCGGATCCAGCGCACCCCGGCCCGCGGTCCGCTCACGGGAGGAATCAGCAGTGTGTCGCGCGCCGGGTTCATCATCGGGACCAGGTAGAGGGCCTCGACGGCGGGGTTCGCCGCCGGCCCCACGTCCGGCTGGAGAAAGCGCGCGAGCGCCGTCGCCGCACCCACCTGCGTCCTGGGCGGGACCGCCACCGACACCGCGCGACCGTCCGGCAGCCGGAAGGTGAGCAGGTAGTGGAGGCCCTCCACCCCGGTGAAGTGCTCGACGACGGGGACCGAGTCGACCGCCGCGACGGCCTCGCGAACGGCGCCGGGCAGCGGACCGGCACCGGCCAGCTGGAGATCGGCCTCCTGCGCGCCCCGATCCCAGATCGTGAGCCGCGCCTCGTACCCCTCGCGCGCGAGACCGCTGGCGACCCAGGTGTGGTACAGGAGGTTGACGCCGTCCTCTCCCGTGCGCGAGTACCGCGTCGCGCGCTCCGCGAACTGGCGCAGGAGGAAGTCGAGGAACGGGTCGGTCTCGGTGCCGAGGCGCGCGAGCTCCCGATCGGCCGCATGGAGCTTCGCCTCCACGTGCAGCACCCAGAGGTGCGACATCGCCACCACGGCCGCGAAGCCGCCGGCCACGAGCCACGCGCGCAGGCCCGCGCGACGGGCCGGATCGCCGGGCGGCGCCAGCCCGAACAGCGCGACGGGGATGGCCCAGAGCGCCGCCCAGGCGGCGGAGGGCGGGCGCGCCGGGTTCCACAGGAGCGTGAAGAGGATCGCGAGGACGATCGTCGTCAGCGACGCGGCGCCGATGAGCGCCGACCGCGAAATCGAATTCCGACGGCCCACGCGCGCGTGCCGCCACAGCAGGAAGAGCGGTAGCGCCAGGAGGAGCGTGAGCGCGAGCTGGAGCGCGAATCCCCCCGCCGGTGCCTGCCCGAGGAGCCCGGCGGAGGCGGAGCGGCGGAAGAGCAGGATGCATCCCGGCACGTACACCGCGAAGAGCACGGCCGGCGCCCACCACGGCACCGCGACGCGCAGGGGACCATCCCGCGGCGTCCGCGTCAGGACCCAGACCGCGATGCCGACGAGGAGGACGAGCAGCATCCCGAGGGTCACGTCCCACGGGAGGGGGAGCACGAACTGCATCGGCGAGAAGAGGTCCTCCGCCCCGAGCATCTCCCCGATCGGCGCGAGCAGCAACGCCAGCGTCGTGAGGGCCACCGGTGCGCCCGGTGGGTGGACCCTGTGGCGATACCAGCCGAAGATCAGGAGGGCGAGCCCCGCCGCCCAGAGGAGACCGACCGCCCAACGCCCGCGCCCGACGACGCGGTGCCACCAGGCGAGCTGTGTGAGCGTACCGAAGGTCACGCTGAGAATGGGCTGGTCCACCGCCCAGTCCCAGACCGTGGCGCCCTGCGCGCGATCCGGCGAGACGAAGACCGGGAAGAGCCCCTCGCGGGCGGCGAATCCCCGGGCGAAGGAAGCAGCGGCGTCGGTTGCTCCCAGCTTCGATTCCAGGAGCACCGCGGCGACCGCGGT
>DASSTO010000031.1:0-10739 GCA_035707865.1 Longimicrobiaceae bacterium
CGTCTGCAGCTCCACCCGGTTGGTGCCGCGCACCCCCCGCTTCGTCGTCACCAGCACCACTCCGTTCGCCCCCCGCGCCCCGTAGATCGCCGTCGCCGAGGCATCCTTCAGAATCTGGATCGACTCGATGTTGCTCGGGTCGACCGCGTTCAGCGCGGTACCACCGGTCCGGTCGCCCTCACCCGGCGAGATCGGGATCCCGTCGATCACGTACAGCGGCTCGACGCTGGCGGTCAGCGAATTGGGCCCCCGGATCCGGATCGTAGCGCTCGCCCCGGGCGTGCCGAGGTTGGAGACGACGTAGACCCCCGCCGCCCTGCCGATGAGCAGATTGGCGATCGACGAGACCGGCGCGCGCGCCGCCTGGTCGTCGATGCCCGCTACCGAGGTGATGGCCCCCGTCAGATCCCTCCTCCGGGCATGGCCGTAGCCGATCGCGACCAGCTCCTCGAGCTTGAGCGCCTGAGGGGTCAACCTGACCGCCAGCACCGAGACCCCACCCGGACGGACGGGAGCGGAGGTGAGCTTCACCTGGTAGCCGAGCGCCTGAACCGAGACGCGCTGGGTACCGGCGCCGAGCCCGTTCAGGACGAGTTCTCCGTCCTCCGCCGTCCCCACTACCAGGTCCTCGTCCGGAACGCTCACGATCGCTCCCTCCACCGGCTTCCCGGAGCTCTCATCCGTCACGCGAACGCGCAGGGCTCCCGTGGAATCCGCCGTCGAGGACAGGTTTCCGAAGACGGGCTCCGGCGTGCCCGTTGCCGCCACGGCGCCCGCGCCCCGGGACGGCGACCCCCCGGGGGGGCCGGGCGAAAAGATGATGATGTGCCCGCGCAGCTCGCGGAACTCGAGGCCGGAGTCGCGGAGCAGGCGCTGCAGCGCGGCCCGTACCGAGATCGCCTCGCACGAACAGCTCACGCGGAGCCCGGCGGGGAGCCGGGTGGGGCTGAACGACAGCGGCACACCCGATCGTTCGGAGAGGCGGACGAGGGCGTCGGGGATCGGGACGTCGTGGACTGAGAGCCGGGCGCGGCGGTCCAGGATCGACGGGGTCCTGTCTCCGTCGGCATCCGGAGCCGGCCGGTGTTGTTGGGCGTGGGCGGGTACGGCCAGCGGAAGGAGGGCGACAGCGGCGAGCAGGGAGCGCGCGATGATCGATGTACGGCGCGACACCCGCGACCGTGGCTGGACGCTCGGCCGCGCGGGCGGTCTGCCCGACGGGTGCGCCCTGCGCCTCGCGGACCCGAGGGCGCGGGTTGGAAGGGGCATAAATCGGGGGGGCAAGACCCACGCGGGCTTGTGTGGGCGGTTCGGAATCCGCTTCCGGAAAGCGAGCATGGAATCGTAGGGCCAATATGCCAGCGTCGCCGGTGCCCTGCAACCCCGCGAGCCGGGGCTGTCTCCTGCCGTCCGGACGAGCGAATCGGGCCGCCAGAGAGCTTCTCTGGCGGCCCGATTCGCCGGCCTACCACCCCGCGGAACCCGATTCCGGGAGCGCTCACCCTGGCGGCATCATCCACCGATCTTCGCGACCCCGTCATGGATCGTACACTGCGCCTGGAGCACCCCACAGACGATCTCGAAGACCTCGTCGAACGGTTCGTCGTCGTACCAGCCGGTCACCGACTGCCTCGACAGCGTGCTGTCGGTCACCTCCACCGGGACGTGGTAGACCTGCTGGAGCTCCCGGGCCACCTCCGGGACCGGTGTGGACTGGAACACGATGAAGTGCCCGAGCCACCCGGCCGTCTTCCTGGGATCCTCCACCCGCTTCGGCGCGGCAACGGTGCCGTTGGAGATCGTGCTGACCTCGCCCGCGCCCACCTCCACCGGCGAGGTACGCGTCGCCTGCAGCGCCACCCGACCCTCGAAGACCACGAGCCTCGCCCCGGCCGGGTCGGTCGTGATCTCGAACTGGGTCCCGTGGACCACCGCCTTGCCGGACGCCGTGCGGACCTGGAAGGGGAGCCCGTTCATCTTGGCGACGGCGAAATACGCCCTTCCGTCCAGGAACACGTCGCGGACGCCGCGCGCGCCGGAGGTCCGGAGGTGCGTCGAGGGGCCGAGCTTGACCACGGAGTGATCGGGCAGGGTCACCGTGCGACTCTCGCCCGGACCCGTCGCGTATTCGGCCTCACCGAGGCTGAAGCCGGGGGCACTGGCGTGCGGGGGCGCCTGGACGAGGACCGCCGCGACGGCCGCGGCCACCGCCAGGCCCGCCAGGATCCCGATTCCGCCGCGGCGTCTCCGAGGCGTCGGGCCCGCGCCTATCCCCGGACTCCGCGCCCGCGTCGGTCCGACCAGCGCATCGAGCGGAGGCCGGGGCGGCACGGAGCCGACGTCGACCGTCGAGCTCGCGACCTCGAGCATCCTGCGAAGCTCGCCGTAGTAGGCCTCGTTCTCGTCCGATGCGCGCCTCCACGCCTCCAGCTCCCTCTCCTCCTCCTCGGAGATCGAGTGGTGGAGCGCACGCAAGATCAGTTCGTCCATTCTGGTCCGTTCGACTTTCTTCAGGCGTTGGGTGGCCGATCCAGGCTCCGCCTCCAGGGCGCGACGGCCTACGCTCGCTCCGCGTCCCGCGGCTCTCCGGATGAACCGTCGGCGGGCGCCAGCCGCGGAAAGTAATCCTTCAATGCGACCCGCAGATCCGTGAGCGCGCGATGCAGATGGTTCGCGACGGACTGTGGCCGGATCTCCAGGATCTCCGCGATCTCGCGGTGCGACATACCGTGCAGATGGAACAGCGAGAACACTTCCCTGCGCCGTTCGGGGAGCTGCCGGATCGCCTGCTCGACAGCGTCCCGCATCTCGTTGATCTCCACCTCTTCGAGCGCGCTGCGCGGTGGGACGGCCTGCTCGTGGTGGACCCACGCCCAGCGCTGCCGGACCCTCGCCTTTCGAGCTTCGCTGATGACGAGGTTGCGCGCGGTCCTGAACAGCCAGGCGCCGACGGCCCCCGACAGCTCCCAATCGTCCTTTCGCTGCCACAACCTCGAGAAGCACTCCTGCGCGATGTCGTCTGCGCGCTCGCGGTCGTGCGTGAGATGTTGTGCGTAGAGGAACGTCCTGGGCCACAGGCGGTCGACGAGGGCGTCGAACGCCTTCAGATCCCCGCGCTTCACGCGAGCCATCAGCTCCAGCTCTTCGGCGTCCACCCGATGGGCTTCCTTCGGCGAACGCGGCTCGGCCATGTCGGGAGGCTCCCGATAGAGAGCCAACCTCGCGGAGCGATCCGGTGGGCCACCCCGCCCCGCGCGCGACGGGCGCTCGGATGCCCGGGCATCCGCTCCCATCGCGATTCGAAGAATGCTGGTGATTGCCGTCATCGCCGAAGTATCTCCAGTCGGGTAATTCGAGTCGCGTCGAATTGAACCGCCGCTACGAATTCCAACGCGCAGCTCGGCGAGACCTACTCTCCCGGGGTGGCCGTCGTCGCACGAAAATGATGGTCCGTCACCACCGCGCACGCCGGCGGCTGGACCGGCGACCGACGGGAAGATACGCGTGAACGCGCGCACTCCGTACTCCACCCCACCAAACGGTCCCCTCGTCCCAGCGGTATTGTGAGGACGGGGGGGCACCCGATTAGCTTTCCCGTGCACGATGAGATCCACCCGCCGTGGCGCGCGCTGCGCCCGGCGGACCTAGCGCATAGACGACGTACGACAGGAAAGGACCCATGCGGCACCTGCTCTTCGCCCTCGCCCTGCTCGGCACCGCGCCCTGCGCGGCGCTCGCACAGAACCCCACTCCTGGAGCGCCCGCCGGACGGCCCGGCATGCAGGCGCCGGGCGTGGTCCGCGGCACCATCGTGGACGCCGCGAACGGGACGCCGGTGGCCAACGTCTCGGTCGGCGTCTGGAGCGCGGCCGACTCCGCGATCGTCGGCGGCGCCATGACGCGCGCGGACGGCGCTTTCGTCATCCAGGGCCTGCGCCCCGGCCGCTACTACGCGCACGTCAGTGCCCTCGGCTACGGCCCCCGGACCATCTCGCCGATCACCATCACGGCCGCGTCGCCCGCCGCGAACCTCGGCGCCGTCCAGCTCTCGGCCGCGGCCCTGCAGGTGCAGGGGCTCGAGGTCACCGGCGAGAAGCGCGACGTGGTCCTCGCGCCCGACCACAACAGCTACACCACCAAGGACATGCCCACCGTGAGCGGCGGGAACGCGGCCGACGTGCTGCGCAACGTCCCCAGCGTGGACGTGGACCAGGACGGGAACGTGAGCCTGCGCGGCAACCAGAACGTCGTCATCCAGATCAACGGCCGCCCCACGCCGATGAGCGGAGAGGCGCTCGCCGCCTTCCTGCAGCAGCTCCCGGCGAGCATGGTCGACAAGGTCGACGTGATCCCGAACCCCTCGGCCAAGTACGACCCCGAGGGCATGGGCGGGATCATCAACATCGAGCTGAAGCAGAACACCGACCTGGGCTGGAGCGCCGGGGTGCTGGGCAACGCGAGCACCAACGGCCGCTACAACGCGTCGGGCAACCTGGGCTACCAGCGCGGGAAGATCACCTTCTACGGCGACTACGGCTACTCCTCGGACCAGCGCAACAGCACCGGCTCCGTCTACCAGGAGAACCACAACCTCGACGCGGTCGAGCTGGGGGGCCTCCCCTTCATCACGCAGCAGGCCAACAGCGGCGACGGCACGCGGCACTCCAACAACGTGACCGCCAGCCTGGACTACAAGCTCAGCAAGCGGAACGTCCTCTCGACGCAGTTCCTCTTCGGCAGCAGCACGGGGGGTGACAACTCGTCGAACGCCTACCGGGAGATGAGCGAGCAGCGCGACACCACCGGGCTGTTCAACCGCCTCACCAACGGCGACCGCACCTTCGGCAACCTGAGCACCGGGCTGACCTTCAAGCACACCGTGCAGCAGCTGCAGGACGAGTACACCGCCCAGCTGCGGTACGACCAGAGCAACTTCGACAACAACAGCCTCTACACCCAGCAGTGGCTCTCGCTGGCGGGGAGCCCGGACAGCGTCTCGCTGGAGACGAACGCCTCGACCAACCACACCCGTAACTACACGGCGCAGTTCGACCTCACGCACCCGCTCGGCGGCTCCGCCAAGCTGGAGACCGGCTACAAGGGGACGCTGAGGAAGCTCGACAACTCGCTCTTCGCGCAGCTCTTCGACGACGAGCTGGGCGCCTACCAGCCCGAGACGAACAAGAACAACGAGTTCCGCTACACGGAGAACGTGCAGGCCGTCTACGGAGTGCTGACCGGGCAGCTGGGCAGGTTCGAGCTCCAGGGCGGGCTCCGCCTGGAGAACGCGAACACCAACTTCGACCTGCTGACCACCGACTCGGCGTACAAGAACACGTACACCAGCCTCTACCCGAGCGCCCTGGTGGCCTACAACCCGACGAACACGCGGCAGTTCAAGATCAGCTACTCGAAGCGGGTGAACCGGCCGAACACCTGGCAGCTCAACCCCTTCACCGACTACGAGGACCCGATGAACCTCCGGCACGGCAACCCCGCCCTGAAGCCGGAGTACACGCACTCCTTCGAGCTGGGCTGGCAGGAGTCGCTGCCGATGGGCACCCTCCAGTTCACCCCCTACTTCCGACACACGGTGAACGAGGTGCGCTGGGTCCGCACCACCGACAGCACCGGCGTCTCGACCACGACCTTCGAGAACTTCGCGAAGGCCAACTCGTACGGAGCCGACTTCACCGGTTCGCTGCGACTGAAGTCCGTCACCGGCTTCGCCAGCCTGGAGGCGTTCCAGCTGGTGACCAACGGCTCGAACGTGAGCTCGGGCCTCTCGACGAACGCCTTCGGCTGGGGCGCGCGGATCAACGCGAACTGGATCGTGAGCCCGAACCTGGCGGTGCAGGCCTTCTGGATGTACCGCGCACCGATGAAGACGGAGCAGGGGCGGCAGTTCGGCCGCAACTTCCTGAACCTCGGACTGCGCCAGAAGCTCAGCGACCGTGCCGCCCTCACCCTGCGGGTAATGGATCCGTTCAATACGATGGGGTGGGGCTCCATCAGCACCTCCGACGGCTTCTACCAGGAGAGCCACCGCTCCTTCGACGCGCGCGCGGTCTACGTCGGCTTCACGTACAACGTGGGCCAGAAGCCGCGGATCCGCCCCCAGCGCGGGCAGGAGGACCAGGGGCAGCAGCCCGATCAGGGCGACCAGGGCGGGCCGGATCAGGGCATGGGCGGACCGGGGCAGTAGGAAGACGCACCGGGCTCCCCGCCCGGCCGCCGGTGTACCGGGAGGGATGCGAGAACCCGGAAGGATCGCGGGCGCCCGCGCGCCCCTGCTGGCCTGGTACGACGGGAACCGGCGCGACCTGCCCTGGCGCGCCGCCCCCGGCGAGCACCCCGACCCCTATCACGTCTGGCTCTCGGAGGTGATGCTCCAGCAGACGCGCGTGGAGACGGTGAGGCCGTACTACGCGCGCTGGCTGGAGCGCTTCCCCACCCTGCGCGCCCTCGCCGACGCGCCCCTGGACGACGTGCTGAAGGCGTGGGAGGGCCTCGGCTACTACTCGCGCGCCCGGAACCTCCACCGCGCCGTGCGCGAGGTGGCCGACCGGCACGGCGGCGAGGTCCCCGACGACCCGGGTGCCTTCCGCGCCCTCCCCGGCGTCGGCCGCTACACCGCCGGCGCGGTGATGTCGATCGCCTTCGGCCGCGAGGAGCCGCTGGTGGACGGCAACGTGCGCCGCGTGCTCGCCCGGCTGATGGACGTCGCCGAGCCCTCGGAGGCCGAGCTCTGGCGCTGGGCGGCAGCGCTGGTGCCGGGGCAGCGTCCGGGCGACCTGAACCAGGCGCTGATGGAGCTGGGCGCCACCGTCTGCACCCCCCGCGCACCCGCCTGCGGCGCGTGTCCGGTGCGCGAGCACTGCGCCGCCTTCGCCGCCGGGACCCAGGAGGAGCGGCCCCGCCGGAAGAAGGCGAGGCCGCTTCCGCGCGAGCACCAGGCGGTGGCGGTGATCGAGCGAGGCGGGGCGCTGCTGCTGGCGCGCCGCCCGACGGACGCGCGCCTGGGCGGCCTCTGGGAGTTTCCCGGCGCCCTCCGTCTCCCGGGCGAGAGCACCGCCACGGCGGCGGAGCGCGCCGCCCGGGAGACGCTGGGGCTGGAGGTGCGCGCCGGCGAGCCCGTGGGCGTGGTGGAGCACACCTTCACTCACGTGCGCGTCACCTACGACGCGGTGCGCTGCGCGCTCCTGGGCGGGGAACCCCGCCCCCTGCGCTACGACGACGTCGCGTGGGTCACCCCCGCGGAGATCGAGCGCCTCGCCCTGCCGCGCGCGCAGAAGCGGCTGGCGGGACTGGCTATCGGCTATCAGTCCGGCCTCTGATAGCCGATAGCCGATAGCCGATAGCTGATAGCCGTTCACTCCTCGTACTCGAACGCCATCTCCTGCTCCACCTCCGGCAGCAGGCTGCGCGCGACGGGGCAGCCGCGGGCGATGGCCTCCAGGCGGCGCCGCTGCTCCGGGGTGAGCCCGCGCGGCATCCGGATGGTGAGTGGGAGCCGGTCCACGCGCCGGGGGTCGGAGCGCATGTGCTTCTCGATGCGGAAGGTCGCCTCGCCGAAGGGGATTCCCTCCCTCCGCGCGATGATCGCCATCGTCGTCACGGCGCAGCTCGCCAGGGCGGAGGCCAGGAGATCGGTCGGTGAGAAGGAGCTTCCGTCGCCGTTGTTGTCCACGGGCGCGGCGGTGCGGAGCACGGTGCCGGAGGGCCCGTGCGTGAGTTCGGTCTTCAGTTCGCCGGTGTACCGGCCCAGGATCTCGACGGCCATGTGCTCTCCCTGTGCGTGACCCGGCCCACTGTTCCCCAGGGGCCTCCGCCGCAAATATAGGGGCTCGACGACGGCCTCACCACGCGCCACGCCGCCTTGCACCGAGCCCGCCCCAGGCTGTACCGTGAGCGCCACGACATCGCCCCGTGTCCGAAAGATCGCATGAATGTCCTCGTCCTGAATGCCGGCTCGTCGTCACTGAAGTTCCAGCTCATCGCCACCAGCGCGGAGCAGATCGCCACCGATACCGATGAATGGCTCGCCCGCGGGGTGATCGAGCGCATCGGCGGGAACTCGCTGCTCACCCTGGAGGTGCCCGGTGGTGGCAAGCACCGGGAGAGCGCGCCGGTTCGCGACCACCGGGCCGCACTCGACCACGTGCTACGCTGGCTCACCGCGCCGCCGGAGGGGCTGCACATCCTGGACAGCCTCTCCCAGATCGACGCCGTGGGGCACCGCGTCGTGCACGGCGGGGAGTACTTCCGCAGCTCGGTGCTCATCAACGACGCCGTGCGCCAGCGGATCGAGGACACCATCGACCTCGCGCCCCTGCACAACCCGCACAACCTGCGCGTGATCCAGGCCGCGCGCGCGGCCCTCGGCGAGGGGATCCCGCAGGCGGCCGTCTTCGACACCTCGTTCCACCACACGCTGCCCGACTACGCCTACCTCTACGCCCTCCCCTACTCGCTCTACCGGCGGCACCGGGTGCGGCGCTACGGCTTCCACGGCACGTCGCACCGCTACGTCGCCTACCGCTACCGCCGAATCACGGGGCGCGCCCGGGAGGAGACGAACCTCATCACCCTGCACCTGGGCAACGGCTGCTCGGCCTGCGCCATCTCCCGCGGCGACTCCGTGGACACGTCCATGGGCTTCACACCGCTCGAAGGGCTGGTGATGGGCACCCGCTCGGGCGACCTGGACCCCGCCATCCTCGACTACATCGCGGTCAAGGAGGGGATGAGCCTGCCGGAGGTGGAGAGCCTGCTCAACAAACAGTCTGGCCTGCTCGGCATCTCGGGGCTCACCAACGACATGCGCGAGCTGATCGCCGAGGCGGTGGAGGAGGACGACCGCCGCGCGCGGCTGGCGCTGCAGATCTTCGCCTACCGCGCGCGCAAGTACATCGGCAGCTACCTGGCGGCGATGGGCGGCGCGGACGCGATCGTCTTCACCGGAGGGATCGGCGAGAACAGCCCCGAGGTGCGACAGATGGTCTGCGAGGGGCTGGAGTGGATGGGCCTGCAGCTCGACGGGGGCGCCAACCTGACCGCCGTCGGCGGCCGCGAGCAGCAGATCGGCAGCGAGGGGACGCGACTGGGCGCCTGGGTCATCCCCACCAACGAGGAGCTGCTGATCGCCCGCGACACGGTCCGCCTGGTGCTCGGCCTGAGCACGCGCTTCTGAGCGGTCCTCCCGTGCGTTCGGCCCCCGCCCACTCGCCCATGTGCGCCATCGAGCGACTCCCGGACCGCTTCAACGCCGCGCACTGGTTCCTCCGCCGGATGGTGGAGGACGGGCGCGGCGACCGGCTCGCGCTGGTGTGCGACGACGAGCGGCTGACCTACGCGGAGCTCGACCGGCGCGCGCGGCGGGTGGCGGCGGCGCTGGGGGCGGCGGGGCTCCGCCCGGGCGATCGCGTCGCGATGCTGCTCCCCGATTCGCCCGCACTCTCGGCCGCCTTCTGGGGCACCGTCGCGGCGGGCGGAGTGGCGGTGCCGCTCTACACGGGGCTTCCCCCGAGGGAGCAGCGCGCCATCCTGCACGACTGCGCGCCCCGCTTCCTCGTCTACGACCCCACCCTCGGCCGCCCCTCCGCCGCCCCCGGCCGGACGCTCTGGAGCGTCGGCGAGATGAGCGCGCGCTGCGCCGCGACGTGCCCCGCCGCGGGCTACGCCGACACGCACCGCGACGGCTTCGCCTTCATGCTCTACTCCAGCGGCACCACGGGCGAGCCGAAGGGGGTGATGCACCGGCACCGCGACGCGTGGGTCTGCTCGACCACCTACGCCGAGGCGGTGCTCGGCATCCGCGAGGACGATCGGTGCTTCAGCGTCGCCCGGATTCCCTTCGCCTACGGCCTCGGCAACGCGCAGTACTTCCCGATGCACGCGGGCGCGTCCGCCGTCCTCTTCCCCGGCCGCCCCACGCCGGAGGCCGTCTTCCGCCAGGTGCGGCGCCACCGGCCGACGCTCTTCTTCGGCATCCCCACCGCCTACGCCCGCATGCTCGCGGCGATGGAGGACGGCGCGGAGCACGACTTCTCCTCCGTCCGCCTCTGCGTCAGCGCCGGCGAGGCGCTCCCCGCGCCGATCTTCGAGCGCTGGCGCGAGCGGACCGGCATCGAGATCCTCGACGGCATCGGCTCCACGGAGCTCTGCCACATCTTCCTCTCCAACCGCCCCGGCGCGTGCCGCCCCGGCTCCAGCGGAACCCCCGTCCCCGGCTACCGGATGCGCATCGTGGACGACGACGGCCGCGACCTGCCCCGCGGCCGCGTCGGCGACCTCCTCGTCCAGGGCCACTCCGCCGCCGCGCTCTACTGGAACAACCCCGAGGCCACGCAGCGCGTCCTCGGCGGCGAGTGGATCCGCACGGGCGACAAATACCTCGTGGACGAGGACGGCTACTTCTGGCACGCCGGCCGGAGCGACGACATGCTCCGCGTCAGCGGCCGCTGGGTCTCGCCGGTCGAAGTCGAGTCCACCCTGCTCCGCCACGAGGCCGTGCTGGAGTGCGCCGTCGTCGGGGTGAGAGACGGTCACGGCCTCGTGAAGCCCTGCGCCTTCGTGGTGGTGCGCGACGGTGCGCGCCGCGAGGGCCTGGAGGCCGACCTGCACGCCCTCGCCCGCGAGCACCTGGCGCGCTACAAACACCCGCGCCGCATCGCGGTCGTCCACGCGATCCCGAAGACCGCCACCGGGAAGATGCGGCGGTTCCTGCTTCGGGAGGG
>DASSTO010000032.1:0-11991 GCA_035707865.1 Longimicrobiaceae bacterium
TACAGCAGCAGGTCGACACCTACATCGGCCAGTTCCGCGAGGGTTACTTCCCGCCGCTGGTCAACCTCGCGCGCCTGGCCGAGGAGGTGGGCGAGCTCGCGAGGGAACTGAACCACCGCTTCGGGCCCAAGACCAAGAAGCCCGACGAGCCCGAGGGCGACGTGGCTCTCGAGCTCGCCGACATCCTCTTCGTCGTGGTCGTGCTCGCCAACCAGCTGGGGATCGACCTCGACGAGGCGATGGGGCGCACGCTCACCAAGTACCGGGTCCGCGACGCCGATCGATGGGAGCGGAAGGAGTAGAGAGCGAGCGCGCGGCGCCGTAAAGCTTCCGCGCCAGGTTGCCGATCCTACCGGGAAGGCCCGGCGTGCCCTTCCCCCGGATCGCGGCGGCGAACGGACTCCGCCGGGGCCCTTCCACCTCACCGCGGAGGAGACGGTGTCCAGCTCTCCGACGACTGCCGAGCGTGCCGGATTTCCCCTGATCGAGATCCTCGTCGTACTCCTGCTGGTCGCGGCCCTCGCCGCCTTCGTCGCGCCGAAGCTCACGCAGCGGGTGCGCCGCTCCGATGCCCCGCGCACCGCCGACGACCTGCAGGCCATCGGCACCGCGGTGGAGGCTTACCGTGCCGACACGGGCAGCTTCCCGGGAGATCTGGAGGACCTGGCCTTCCGGCCCGCGATCACGGGAGACCGGACGATCTCGGGCGCCTTCTACACGCCGCAGCAGGCGGCGAGCTGGGACGGGCCGTACTTCGACGCCTCACTCCTGGCGAACGACGCGTCGAACGTGACCGGCCCGGTCCTCCAGACGGGCACCGGCAGCATCACGGGCGCGCTCAGCTGTCTGGCGCCGGACAAGGGGGTCGAGACGTCGGCCTGCGCAACGGGGAAGAGGCTCTCCGTCGCGCTCCAGCTGAGCGGCATCGACACGGTCCAGTTCCGGAGGCTGGACGGCATCGTGGACGCGACCGAGGCGGTCGGCACGCGGTCGGACCGGCGGGAACGGGGTCGGCTGCGATGCGTCGTGAGCGGCTCGACCTGCTCGCGCGTGTACTACCTGGTCACATCGTATCGATAGTCGCCCGCGGAGATCGAAGATGTGAGAGGAGAGGGGTGCCGCGGCGGCGCCGCTCTCTTCGCGTTCGCGTCTCCACCTCCGTCGGGCGTGGCACCCGGCGGCGGGGCAGGGGGTACCGGGGCACATGCAAACGGGAGAATCGGTCGATCGCGCTCGGGTCTCGGCGCGCATCCGTGAGTGGGCCCGCGAGCTGGGCTTCGACGCCGCCGGCATCGCGCCCCTGGGGCCGGACCCGGCGGGCGCCGCCTACGCGCGCTGGGTGGAGGCGGGGTACGCCGGCGAGATGGGCTACCTCTCCCGCGAGGACGCCGTCGCGAAGCGTCGGGACCCCCGGCTCGTGGTGCCGGACGCCCGCTCCGCCGTCGTGGTCGCGCGCAACTACTACCCCGAGCACGAGGAGCCCGACCTCGCGCGGGATCCCTCGCTGGGGCTCTTCGCCCGCTATGCCCGCAACGACGACTACCACGACCTCCTGAAGGAGCGCCTCATCGCGCTCCAGGAGCGCATCTCCGCCGAGCTCCTCCCGGTCCACGGCCGCGCCTACGTCGATACGGGGCCCGTGCTCGAGCGCGACCTCGCGGTGCGCGCCGGGCTCGGGTGGGCCGGCAGGAACACCCTCCTCATCCGGCCCGGCGCGGGGTCCTACTGCTTCCTCGGCACCGTCCTCCTCGACGTCGAGCTCGACTACGATGCGCCCTTCGAGCTCGACCACTGCGGAACCTGCACCCGCTGCGTGGACGCGTGCCCCACCGGCGCGCTACTGGGGCGCGACGAGCACGGCGCCCCGGTGCTCGATGCACGCCGCTGCATCTCCTATCTCACGATCGAGCTCAAAGGCCCCATCCCCCGCGACCTGCGGCCGCTGATCGGCAACCGCGTCTACGGCTGCGACATCTGCCAGGAGGTCTGCCCGCACAACTCCCCGAAGTTCGTCCGGATCACTTCCGAGGAGGCCTTCTGGCCCCGCCAGGGGGTGCACGGGGAGCGGCTGATCGAGCTGATGGGGATGACGCAGGAGGAGTTCTCCCGCCGCTTCAAGAACAGCCCGGTGAAGCGGGCGAAGCGGCGCGGGTTGCTACGGAACGTCGCGGTCGCCCTGGGGAACTGGGGCTCGCCCGAGGCCGTTCCGGTGCTGGTAGGCGCGTTGTCAGACGACGAGCCACTCGTGCGGGGGCATGCCGCCTGGGCGCTGGGCGCGATCTCAGCGTCGCCCGATTGCCCGCCGGAGGTGGCCACCGAGATCGCGGCGGAGCTCGTGTCGAGGCTGACCTCGGAAGAGGATGCCGGGGTGAGGGAGGAGATCTCCTCGGCGCTGGGGAGCTGACGAGGAACGGCCGCCAGCGCCGATCTGTGATCCGACGGACGTGATCACCCGGGGCGGACGGGTGGCGTTCCGTCCCGGGCGGTTCGTCCCCTCCGCTCCCCGTGCGGGAGCGTCTCCGCGTCGTGACGGGGTTCACGCCGCTGAAAGCGCGCGAGGACGGCCGGGCGGTTGCCGTACCATACGAGCCAGACGAACAGCGAGAGCTCCAGCAGCACCAGGATACTCCCGAGGTCCAACGGCAGGTCGACGAGTTCGCCAAGATTCGGTGCCAGAGCGATTGAGGACATAACGGGGGCTCTCTTTTGAGAGGATGGCCGGAGGGAGGCATTCTGCGATTTCCCTCCGGGGGCGGTGAGTCCGGCCGCGGCCGCTCGTGCCGCCGCGGCGACGTGCTCGGCGTGCACGTCATGTCCGATCGAGGCGGAATGGTGGCCCAGGACCAGGAGGTGGTAGATCGCATAGAAGCGGAACACCAACGGGTCGAGCGGATCGGTGTAGCCCTCCCGCACCCAGTCCAGCCAGGCTCCCTCGACCGGCATCTGGAACAGATCGGTCTGGATCACGGCGAGCCTCGCCAGATCGCTCTCCGGCGGCCCGGCGTGCGCGCACTCCAGGTCCAGCAGGCCCACACAGCGGACCGTGAGCTCGTCGCGCTCGCAGAGGACGTTCGCCATGTGCAGGTCGCCGTGGAGTACGACACCGTCGGGGGCGGTGCGGCGCACCACCTCCGGGATCATCTCCAGCAGGAGATCCACCACGGATGCCGCCTCCGGCCACCCGGTGGAGATCGCCGGCATGAGCCGGCCGCCCAGATCCTCGGCCAGAGCCTGCGAAAGGGAGGTGGCGCGCTCCAGCGCCGTGGTCAGCTCACCGTGACCGGCCGTCCCGAGGTCGTGCAGGCGCCGGATCAGGCGTCCCAGGCTCATCATCGCCCCGCGCCTTTCAGCCTGTCCGAGGTCGGGCCAGAGCTCCGCCAGGGTCGGACGCTCGATGCGCCAGTAGGCTTCGAGCGGGCGCTCGTCGAGGTGCGGCGGTAGATCGAGCGAGGCGGGGGTGAGGATGTCTGCCCGCTCGCGGAGCAGCCTGGCGGCGAAGCGTGCCGTCTCGAACCCTGCCGGGGACCAGGAATAGCGGCCACGCTTGACGATCAGGCTCCGGCCGTGGTCGAGCCGCACCTCCGCGAGGTCGTTGGAGAACCCGGAATGGTGGATCAGCGCGAGGGGACTCGGCACGCCCGCGCCAGGGGCGTGGCGGAGGATCGCGGAGACGAGCGCTTCGGGAATCCGCGAAGCATTGGGCTGAGCGACGGCGTCCTGCATTTCGTTCCTGGGTGGGATGAAGGGCTCTGGTCACGGTTCGTAGCGACCATACCCCATCCCCGGGCGCAACGTGGCGCAGCAACTCACTTCGATCGCGTCCGGTGCCAGCGGAACTCCGCCACGAAGCCGCACTCCGCGGGAGACGCGAGCTCTCGCGGAGCGACGCGCCGCGGGCTGGCACGCTTCTGGACTGGCGAACTGCGCACGACGACTCGCAAGGAGACCCATCGTCGACCCCGTCGTGAGTCGCACCGCCACGTTGGAATCGGCGGGGGGTATCGTCGGCCGTCGCGCGGTCGAGGTCCGAACCCTCCTCACCCTCCGAAAACCAAATGACGCCCGCCGTACCCCCCGACCGCCTTCCGGCAACGCCCATCGAGCGGATCCTGCGCCCGCTCCACCGCTACATGCGGATGGAGTCCTTCGGCGGCCTGGTTCTACTCGTCGCAGCGGTCGTCGCCCTCCTCTGGGCCAACTCGCAGTGGGCGGGGAGCTATCACCACCTCTGGGAGCTTCCGATCCGGATCGGCCTGGCGGGGTGGGAGTTCGAGATGACCCTGCACCACTTCATCAACGACGGCCTGATGGTGGTGTTCTTCTTCCTGGTGGGGCTCGAGCTCAAGCGCGAGGCGCTGATGGGGGAGCTGGCGTCGCCTCGGGCCGCCATTCTCCCCATCGGAGCGGCCGTGGGGGGCATGCTGGTCCCGGCCGCTCTGTACGCGGCGTTGAACGCGGGCGGCGAGGGGGGCGCCGGGTGGGGAATCCCGATGGCCACCGACATCGCCTTCGCGCTCGGGGTCCTTGCCCTCATCGGCTCCCGCGTACCCGTCGGGGTCAAGCTCTTCCTGACCGCGCTGGCAATCATCGATGATCTCGGGGCGGTGCTGGTGATCGCCCTCTTCTACACGGCCGAGCTGAACGTGACTGCCCTCGCTGCCGCCGGCGTGATCCTGGCGGGCCTCGTGGCGATGAACCGCCTGGGGGTGCGCAGACCCGGCGCGTATGCCGTCGTCGGCGTCGCGCTCTGGGCGGCGGTCTTCACCTCGGGGATCCATCCCACGATCGCAGGCGTGCTTCTGGCGCTCACGATCCCGGCACAAACCCGGATCGATCCGGACGCGGTGCTCGAGACCGGGCGCGGGATTCTCGACGAGTTCGGCGGCTCCGGGACGGAGGGGGAGCGAGGTCCGGCCAGCGAAGATCGGCAGAGCATGCTGCAGATGCTCAAGTCGCTGTGCGACGCGGGGCAGTCGCCGTTGCAGCGCATCGAGCAGGGACTTCATTCCTGGGTGGCATTCGGCATCATTCCCCTGTTCGCGCTCGCGAACGCGGGCGTGCTGCTCGGCGAGGGGTTCGCCCAGGCGCTGACCCATTCGGTAACGCTCGGGGTGATCCTGGGGCTGGCCCTGGGCAAGCCGATCGGGATCATACTGTTCTCCTGGTTAGCGGTACGTAGCCGCCTGGCGGTGCTTCCACCGGCCACGTCCTGGCGCGCTCTGGTGGGCGTGAGCTTCCTGGGCGGCATCGGCTTCACGATGTCGCTATTCATCGCCAGCCTCGCCTTTGGTGAGGGCTCCGCGCTGCTGGACGCGGCGAAGGTGGGCATCCTGGCCGCATCACTGATCGCCGCGACCGCCGGATGGATCCTGCTCCGAGGCGACCCGTCGACCCAGGCGGCCGGGTCACCCTCGCCCGCGGGTGACCCGGACATGGCGGATGCCGCCGTGCCATGGCGCGAGGTCTCCGCTGCGGGTGTCGAGGCGCGGGATCGGATCGGCGTGCTGTGCCCGGGCAGCGGCTGATCGCGCTGATGGGGATGACGCAGGAGGATCTCTCCCGCCGCTTCGAGAACTCGCCCGTGAAGCGCGCCAAGCGCCGCGGGTCGCCACGGAACGTCGCGGTGGCGCTTCGCCCTGGAAGCGAAGCAGGCGGTGGAGGCGGACGAGTGGGTGGCGGACGAGATCGGGTCAGCGCCGGAGGTCGCGCGGGCCCGGTGAACCCCCAGCACCGCTCTCGATCCACCCTACACGCCTGCCTCAGGTCCCCCTACGGACGGCCAGCAGACGAGGAGACAGATTGGGGCCGGCAACGATTCCGTTCGGCCGGAGCAGGGCCGACGGCGCACACCGGCGCGGGAGGCCGCGATGGGGAAGCCGATTCGTCGTATCGTCGTCGGGGTCGGGGAGATCGAGGACGACCCTCACCTGGCGGCCGCCATCCGGTTGGCCGAGGCGGTCGGGGCCACGCTCTACGCGGTGTACGCGTTCCGTCTACCCGATCCCGTCCTCTATTCGTACGCCAGCGTCAACATCTTCGATCCCGACGTGATCCGGCAGATCGAAGAGGACGCACGGTCGCGGCTGGAAGCGCAGGTACGGAAGATCTCCGGGGGCGAGCACGTCGAGTGCCGGGTGGTTTCCGGTTCCGCGGAAGTCGCGATTCTCGCGGTCGCGAAGGAGATGGAGGCGGACCTGGTCATCGTCGGCGCCACCCGCCGTGGCACGCTCACGCGGACGATCCTCGGCACCACGGCACAGCGCGTGGTGCGGGTGTCGCACCTGCCGGTCCTGGTGAGGCGCAGCGCCGATCGCGGCTCGATACGCCGCGTCCTACTGACCACCGACCTCTCGGATCTCAGCGCGGCGGTGTACCAGCGCGGCCTGGAGCTGGCGGGGGCGATCGGTGCGGCGGGGGAGCTGCAGGTGCGCTCGCTCCTGGTGCTCAACTACATCTACGGGCTGGTGCCGCCGCCACCGCTGTCGCAGCGCAGCGTCCAGGAGGCCGCGGAGGCGGATCTCGCGGCGTTCCTGGAGCGGGCGGCTGCCGGCGTGCCCGCCTCCTCGGGGAAGGTACGGACCGGCGAGGCCGCCAAGGAGATCGTCGCCGAGGCGAGCGACTGGGGCGCCGACCTGATCATCCTGGGCACCCACGGCCGGACGGGGGCAACGCGCTTCCTGATCGGCAGCGTCGCCGAGTCGGTGCTGCGCAGCGCGCTCTGCGACGTGCTGGTGATTCCCGCCACCGTCGCGCCGGATCGGTTTCCGGCAGGCCACGAGGGTGGATCTCATGAGCGAGCCGCTTGAGCGGAGCGGGACGGCGCACTCCGGCGAACAGGTCGAGCATCTCCTCGCGGGGGTGGCGAACCTGCTCGCCTCCTCGCTCGACTACCAGGAGACCCTCAGGGGCGTCGCCGAGCTCGCCGTTCGTTGGCTCGCGGACCTCTGCATCGTCGACATCGTCGAAGGCGGAGAGATCAAGCGGCTGGAGGCAGTCCACGCGGACCCGGAGCAGGCGGAGCTGACGCGGGAGCTGCTGCGCTTCCCGCTCGACCGACGCCGGCCTCATCTGTCACGGCGGGCGATCGAGACGAGGAGATCCGTGCTGGTCCCGGAGGTCTCCGCCGAGGCTCTCGATTCCATCGCGCAGGGCGAGGAGCACTGGCGCATCCTCGCGGCTCTCCGGCCGCGGTCGTTCATGGCCGTCCCGCTGCTCGCCCGCGACCGGCTCCTGGGCGTCGTCCTCTTCGTCTCGTCCAGCCGCACGTACGACGAGCGCGACCTGGCGTTCGCGGAGAGGATCACCCGTCTCGCCGGCCTGGCGGTGGACAACGCCCGATTGTACCGCGAAGCGCGGCAGGCGCTCCTGGCCCGGGACCGGGTGCTCGGCATCGTCGCGCACGACCTGCGCGACCCGCTGAACGCGGTGGCGATGAGCGCGAACCTGCTGCTCGACGAGTCGTTCACCGCGGCGCAGCATGCACGGCAGGCACAGATGATCCTCCGCTCGGTGGGGCGAATGAATCGCCTGATCCAGGACCTCCTGGACGTCGCCCGGATCGAGGCCGGGAAGCTGAGCCTGCACCGCGAGATCCAGGCGCCGGGGGCGATCGTCGAGGAGGCGGTCGAGCTCGAAGCCGCCGTGGCCCGGTCCGCCTCGCTCGCGCTCCACTGCAGCGTGAGCGACGCCGTGCCCGCGGTCTGGGCGGACCGCGACCGCATCCTCCAGGTGCTCTCCAACCTGGTCGGGAACGCCATCAAGTTCACTCCGCCCGGGGGGCGCATCGAGGTGCGCGCCGAAGAGAAGGAGGGCGGAGTGCGGTTCTCCGTCTCCGATACGGGACCGGGGATTCCTCCCGACGATCTCCCGCAGCTCTTCCAGCCCTTCTGGCAGGCCCGGCGCGGCAGCGTGGAGGGCGCGGGTCTGGGCCTGGCCATTGCGCGCGGGATCGTGGAGGCGCACGGAGGAACGATCTGGGCCGAGAGTGCGCCCGGCGTCGGGAGCACCTTCTGCTTCACCCTGCCGGCGTCCTCGCCTCCCGGAGAGGAGCCGAAGAAGGGGACGGCGAGCGGTGGCGCCTGGCGCGCGATGTTGTCGTCCACGGTTCTCGCCTGACGCATGAGAGCACGAGAATGAAATCGATCGAGTCGATCCTGGTGGCGACGGACCTTTCCGAATCCTCGGATCACGTGCTTCGCGCGGCGGCCGCACTGGCGGACCTGACCGGTGCGAAGCTGCACGTGCTCCACGCTTTCGACCTCCAGATCCTCCCGTACACCGAGGAGAACCTGCGGAGCGTCGGCTTCGCGGAGAGGATCCGGGACGCCGAGCAGGCGCTGGAGGCGCAGATCCGCCGCACGGTGCGTCCGCATGTTGAGGTGGCGGACCGGGCGGTGATGATCTACCTGGCGCACAAGGCGATCTCCGAGCAGGCCCGGGCGGTCGACGCCGACCTGATCGTGCTGGGCGCGCACCGCAAGCGCCCCCTGGGCGACGCGCTGCTGGGGAGCACGGCGGACCGGGTGATCCGCAGCGCCGAGGTGCCGTGCCTCGTCGTTCGCGGGCCGCTGTCGCTGCCGCTGCGCCGGGTGCTGGTGCCGCTCGACCTCTCCGAGCCGGCGGTCGGCGCGCTGGACGTCGCGCTGGCCTGGAGCGACGCGCTGCGGCCGAGCACCGAGGTGGCGCCGCTCGGTCCCCGCGTGACGGTCCTGCACGTCATCCCGCTGGCGTTCGATCTGGCGGACTTCCCCCTCGATCGGGCGGTGATCGGCCCGGAGCTACACCGCGAGGTGGAGGCCGCGCGCGGGCGGGTGCCCGGGGCGCGGGCGCTGGAGGTACGGGAGGAGGTCTGCTGGGGAGACCTGCCGGCGGAGGAGATCCTGCGGGTCGCGGAGCAGGACCGGGCGGACCTGCTGGTGCTCGCCACCCACGGCTTCGGCGCGGTGAAACGCGCGCTGATCGGAAGCGTGGCGAGTTCGGTCGCCCGGGCGGCGAGCTGCCCGGTACTGCTGGTGCCGCCGGGGCTGTGGAAGGCCGAGCCCGCGGGTGAGACCGCAGCCTGAGCGGCGCGGTTCCCGCCGCGGGTGCACGGCCGGGCGGGAGCGGTCAGTCGGCCGCTGCCGCCATGACGCTCCGGTTGCGTCCCTCGCGCTTCGCGCGGTAGAGCGCCTCGTCCGCGAGGCGGACGAGTTCCTGCGCGCCGACTCCCGGCAGCTCCGCGGTGCTGGCCACCCCGGCGGAGGCGGTGACCCGCACCCTCTCGCCGCCCTGGTGCGGCAGGGGCGTCTCGTTCTCCGCGATCGCGCGGCGAACGCGCTCGGCCACCTCCATCGCCTCCGCCCCGGTGCTGCCGGGCAGCAGGAGCGCGAACTCCTCCCCGCCCACGCGCGCCTCCGTTTCCCCGTGGCGGGTGGCCGCGGCGATCGCGCGCGCCGTGTTGACCAGGACGTCGTCGCCCACCGGATGACCGAAGCGGTCGTTGACCCGCTTGAAGTGGTCGAGGTCGAGCACGACCACGGCGAGGGGGCGCCCGGTGCGCTCGATCTCGGCGTACTCTTCCGCGAGCCGCGTATGGAAGTAGCGAGCGTTCCGCAGTCCCGTGAGGCCGTCGGTGACGGCGAGCTCCGCGAGCCGGCGGACGGTATCCTGCAGGCGGCTCTCACGGCCGCCGAGGACCCAGCCGAAGAGGCCGAACGCCAGCGCCGTTCCCGCGAGCATGTAGACGTACAGACCCGGATGATCCGTGAGCGCCACGTGGACGGGTACCCCGCGCGCGGCCTGGATCAGCAGCCACCCGAGTGGGGCGCCGAGGGCGAGCGCGACGCCTTCCAGGGCGCGGAGCGTGGTTCTTCTCTTCATCCGGGCGTGTCGTTGGTGGCGATCACCGGCGCGCGGGGGGCCGGCGGCCGCGGCGCGGCTTCCACGACGAACGCGGCGCACGCCGAGCGGCCGGGCGATGGCCGGCGGCCAATGCGTGCCCACCGCAAGCATCGGGCTCTCCGGAGGGATCGCTCTCCTGCCGGACCGCCGGCGAGACGATGACCGCCGCGACGAACGGGGCGCCCTGGCATGCACTGCCCGCCGCGGAGGCGCTGGCGCGGCTCGATACGCGCGCCGCGGGCCTGGGCGAGATGGACGCGGCGGACCGGCTGGCGCGTCACGGACCGAACGCCCTGCGCGTCGCGAAGCCGGTCTCCGCCTGGAAGATCCTCCTCGACCAGTTCCGGGGTGTGGTCGTGCTGCTGCTCCTGGGCGCGGCCGTGGTCGCCTGGCTGATCGGCGACCCGCTCGACGCGGCGGCGGTGCTGGCGGTTCTGGTGATCAACGCCGCGCTCGGCTTCGCCACCGAGTACCGGGCGCGCGGGGCGATGGCGGCGCTGCTGGGCCTCGAGGTGCCGCACGCCACGGTGCTGCGCGACGGCCGGCCCCGGGAGATCGAGGCCCGCGCGCTCGTGCCCGGCGACGTGGTCGTGGTCGAGGCGGGGCAGGCCGTACCGGCCGACGCCCGGCTCCTCGCCGCGGCGGAGCTGCGCACGAACGAGGCGGCGCTCACGGGCGAGTCGCTTCCGGTGGGCAAGCGGGCGGAGGTGGTGCTCGCCCCGGAGACGCCGCTCGCGGAGCGGGCGAACACGATCTACATGTCCACCGCCGTGGTGGCGGGGAGCGGCCGGGCCGTGGTCGTCGCCACGGGCATGGACACGGAAGTGGGGCGGATCGGCGGCCTGGTGGGCGGCATCCGCGAGGAGCGCACGCCCCTGGAGACCCGCCTGGACGCGCTGGGGCGGCGGCTGGTGTGGGTGACCCTCGCGGTGGCAGCGGTGGTGGTCGCCCTCGGTCTGCTGCGGGGGGAAGCGGCGGGCCCGATCATCGAGACGGCGCTCGCACTCGCCATCGCGGCGGTCCCGGAGGGGCTCGCGGCGGTCTCGACGATCGCGCTGGCGGTGGGCGTGGCGCGCATGGCTCGTCGCAAGGCGCTGGTGCGCCGCCTTCCGGCCGTCGAGGCGCTCGGCTCCGCGACCACCGTCTGCACGGACAAGACGGGAACGCTGACCTCGGGAGAGATGACGGCCACCACTCTCTGGACGGCGGGCCGCGAGTACCGGCTCACCGGGGTCGGCTACGCTCCCGAAGGGGAGTTCCGGCGCGACGGCGCGCGGGTGGACGCGACGGACGACCCGGCGCTGGCGCTCTCGCTGCGGATCGCGGCGCTCGCGAACCGGGCCTCGCTGGAGGCGACCGACGGCGCCTGGGTGATCCACGGCGACCCGACGGAGGCGGCACTCCTGGTCGCGGCGCGGAAGGCGGGGCTCGCGCGGGAGGATCTCCTCGAGAGCTGGCCGGAGACGGGCGAGATCCCGTTCTCGAGCGAGCGCATGGCGATGGCGACCTTCCACCGTGGGCCGGACGGGCCGGTGGTCTACGTGAAGGGCGCGCCGGCGCGGGTGCTGGAGCACTGCGCCCGCGTCCTCGGCCCGCGGGGGGAGGCCGCGCTCGACGACGCGGCCCGCGAGACGGTGCTCGCGGAGAATCTAGCGATGGCGGCGCGGGGCCTGCGCGTGCTGGCGCTGGCCGGGGGCAGGGGAGGGGAGCCGGGTGACGACGGGCTGCGGGGACTGACCTTCGTGGGGCTGGTCGGCATGAGTGACCCGCCCGCCCCGGGCGTGCGCGAAACGATCGACCGCTTCCGAACGGCGGGGATCCACACGGTGATGATCACCGGAGACCAGCGGCTCACGGCCGAGGCGGTGGCGCGCGAGCTGGGGATCCTGCGCCCGGGCGACGCGGTGGTGGAGGGGAGCGAGCTCCACGGAGTGCCTCCCGCCCGACTGGCGGACCGGCTCGCGCGCGTGGCCGCGCTGAGCCGGGTGAGCCCGGAGGAGAAGCTGCGCATCGTGGAGGCGTTCCAGAGCCGGGGCGAGATCGTGGCCATGCTGGGCGACGGCGTGAACGATGCCCCGGCGCTCAAGAAGGCCAACATCGGGGTGGCGATGG
>DASSTO010000033.1:0-3687 GCA_035707865.1 Longimicrobiaceae bacterium
CGACTTCGGCACTCCCGAGCAGCAGGTACCGCCGCAGGGGCTTCCCGGGGTGGACTGGGAGTCGTGCATGACGATGAACGACACCTGGGGCTACAAGAGCTACGACGACGACTGGAAGGACACGAAGACGCTCCTGCACACGCTGGTGGACGTGGCCTCCAAGGGGGGGAACCTGCTGCTGAACGTGGGCCCCAAGGCGGACGGGACCCTCCCCGCCCCCAGCCTCTCTCGCCTGCGGGAGATGGGCGACTGGATGCGGGTGAACGGGGCCTCCATCCACGGCACCAGCGCCAGCCCCTTCCCCGCGCAGCCCGCCTGGGGGCGCTTCACGAGCAAGCCCGGGGTGCTCTACGCCCACGTCTTCCAGTGGCCCGAGGACAGCACGCTCGTGATCGCGGGGGTGAAGCAGAAGCCGCACTCGCTCTATCTGCTCGCCGACCGCAAGCCGCTCGAGAGCGAGGTGAGCCCCCAGGGGCTGGTGGTGCACCTGCCCAGTGCTCCGCCCAGCTCCATCGACGCGGTGCTGGTGCTGGAGACCGACGAACGCTTCGCCGCGCACCGATAGGCGATCGCCGATAGCTTACGACCGAGGACTACCCATGCCCCGAAGCGACCTGCAGGATCCCATCGGCTACGGCGATGCGAGCGCGTCCGCGACCTCGGCCACCATGCGCGCCGCCGTGCTGAGCGCGCCCGGTCGCATCGAGGTCCTCGCCGTTTCTCGCTCCGATCCGGCCGCGCACGAGGTGCGGGTGCGCGTGACCGCGGTGGGGCTGTGCGGGACGGACTTCCACATCTTCGCCGGGCACGCCAACTACCACCGCGACGACCGCGGCCGGATGATCCCGCTCGCGGAGGCACCGCAGATCCTGGGACACGAGATCGCGGGCGTGGTGGAGGAGGTGGGCGCCGAGGTGGAGGACCTTCGGCCGGGCGATGCCGTGGTGCTCGACCAGGGCCGGACCTGCGTCGGCGAGCGGCGGGAGGTCTGGTGCGAGTACTGCTGCACCGGCGACTCGCATCAGTGCGAGCAGTACCGCGAGCACGGCATCACCGGGCTTCCGGGCGGGCTCGCGGAGTACGTCGTGGTGCCGGCGGCCAACGCGTTGCGCGTCGAATCCGGGCTCGCGCCGGAGGTCGCGGCGCTCACCGAGCCGCTGGGCTGCATCGTCCACTCCACCGACCTGATCGCTGCCGCGCGGGGGCGGTACACGCTCGCGGAGGGGGGCGCGGACCGGCGCGCGCGCGCAGTGCTCGTCTGCGGCGGAGGCCCGGCCGGTCTGCTCTTCGTCCAGTTCCTGCGCGATGTGCTCGGCTTCGAGGGGCGATTGCTGGTGAGTGAGCCGAACGCGCTCAAGCGGTCGCTCGCCGAAGGCTTCGGCGCCGAGACGATCGACCCCTCCGCGGTCGACGTGGCCGAGGCGGTGCGTGAGGCGACGGCGGGGCGGGGGGTGGAGCTGCTGATCGAGGCCTCGGGCGCCGGCTCGGTCTTCGAGCAGATCCCCGCGCTGCTCCGCAAGCAGGGAACCCTCCTCCTCTACGGCCACGGCCATCACGGCGTGGACCTGAGCGTGCTCAACGGCGTGCAGTTCCTGGAGCCCACGCTCGTCGCTCCGGCGGGCGCCTCGGGCGGCTTCGAGCCGGACGGCCGCCCCAGCACCTACCTCCGCGCCCTCCGCCTCGTCGAGGGCGGGCGCATCGACGTCGCCTCGCTGATCACCCACCGTTACCGCTCTCTCGACGCCGTCCCGGCCGCCTTCGCCGGCGACCACCGCGACCCCGGGTACCTCAAGGGCGTGGTGGTGCTCTGAGGGGCGTGCCGCCCGCGATGCGCGCATCGAGGCGGGTCCCTGCGCCCGCCTCGCCTGGCGATTGAAATCGCGGCTGGAACAGCACGAAGTCCGCCTTCGCGGACTGCACATCCGGGCCTCGCGCCACTGCCGTGAAGTGTCCGGTTCTGGGACGGAGAAATCCCGGGACCGGACACTCCGAGGTGCTTCCCATCTGACGCAGTCCTGTGTAAGTATCGTAACCGCAGTGGATTAGGATCCACGCGGCCGCCGGCATGCTCCTTCCCTTACACCCGGGCAACTCGCCGACGAATGGAAGGAAGCGACTGGTGGACATTCCACGACCCAAGAAAAAGGACTACCGCCGCTGGGCACTGGGCGGCGCTGCGCTCGCGGCCGTGCTGCTGACGAGCGTGGCGCTGGCGCGGCTGCAGCCCGCCTCGCCCACGGTCGAGCGCGCGGGCGTGTGGATGGACACGGTGCAGCGTGGGACCTTCGTACGCGAGGTGCGCGGGCCCGGCACGCTGGTGCCCGAGCAGATCCGCTTCATCTCGGCGGTGACGCAGGGGCGCGTGGAGAAGATCCTCGCGCAGCCCGGCGCGAAGGTGGACTCGCAGACGGTGCTGCTGCGGCTCTCCAACCCGGACGTGCAGCTGCAGGCGATGGAGGCCCAGCGGCAGGTGGCCGCCGCCGAGGCGAGCCTGGCGAACCTGCGCGCCACCCTGGAGAACCAGCGGCTGAACCAGGAGGCCGCGGTCGCCACGGCGCAGTCGCAGTACAACGAGGCGCAGCGACAGGCGGCGGCGAACCAGGAGCTGGCGAAGCGCGGTCTCGTCCCGGAGATGGAACTCCAGAAGACGAACGACTCGGCGAAGGAGTACTCGACGCGCCTGGAGATCGAGAAGAAGCGGCTCTCCTTCATCGAGGAATCGAACCGGGCGCAGCTCGCCGCGCAGAAGGCCGAGATCGCCCGGCTGAAGGGCCTCTCGGCCTTTCAGCAGGCCTACGTCGAATCGCTCCAGGTGACGGCCGGCGCGCGCGGCGTGCTCCGCGAGCTGCCGCTGCAGGAGGGTCAGTGGGTGAACCCCGGCGACCGGCTCGCGGTCGTGGTGCAGCCGGGCCGCCTCAAGGCCGAGCTGAAGATCCCCGAGACGCAGGCGAAGGACGTGGTGGTGGGCCAGAAGGCCTCCATCGACACGCGCAACGGGATCGTGCCCGGGCGCGTCGTGCGCATCGACCCGGCCGTCGAGAACGGCACCGTCACCGTCGACGTCGCCCTCACCGGCGCCCTCCCCCGCGGCGCGCGCCCGGACCTCTCCGTGGACGGCACCATCGAGATCGAGCGCCTCTCCGACGTCCTCTTCGTCGGCCGCCCCGCCTACGGCCAGGCGGACGGCACCATCGGTCTCTTCCGCCTCGAGCCCGACGGCGAGCACGCCCGCCGCGTCCAGGTGCAGCTCGGCCGCAGCTCGGTAAGCACCGTCGAGATCCGCAGCGGCCTCAAGGAGGGCGACGTTGTGATCCTCTCCGACATGAGCCAGTGGGACGCGGTGGACCGGGTGAGGCTGAAGTGAGGATACCCCACCGTTTTCTGCAGCTACGAGTTACGAAGTACGAGTTACGAGTTGGAAAGCAGTTCAACTCGTAACTCGTAACTAACGCGATGTGCAGGTTTCGGCGAG
Organism: Longimicrobiaceae bacterium; assembly: GCA_035707865.1. Lineage (GTDB taxonomy): Bacteria > Gemmatimonadota > Gemmatimonadetes > Longimicrobiales > Longimicrobiaceae > DASSTO01. The sequence continues at coordinate 3,473 of DASSTO010000033.1, forward strand.
GACGAGGTCCATGGCAGGGAACCGGCAGGAGCGAGTGGTTGCGACGCCGCTCAGAACCTGCGCAGGAGCACTCTCATGGACCTCGAGACGTTCCTTATCGCCGTATACTGTCTGACGGACGACTTCCTTGCGGGGCAGAAGCTGCGCCAGCGGGGACCTCAGCCAACGCTCTGCGACAGCGAGGTACTGACGATGGAGATCGCGGGCGAGTTTCT
>DASSTO010000034.1:0-17187 GCA_035707865.1 Longimicrobiaceae bacterium
TCCAGTTCCGCGGGGTCCGTCCCCTCGGCCGGCGCCATGGCACCGAGCGGACAGAAGGTGTCGAAGCCCTTCGCGCGCGTCCACTGCCCATCGGCCCGCTGCAGGTCGCGCGCGGTGACGTCGTTCAGCGGCGCGTAACCCGCCACGTACTCCAGGGCGCGCTCGGCCTTCACGTCACTCGCCCGCTTCCCGATCACCACCGCGATCTCACCCTCGTGCTCCACCCGCCCGGACGCTGCTGGCAACCGGATCACGTCGCCATTCGCCACCAGGGACGAGGGCGGCTTCAGGAAGATGAGCGGTCGCTCCGGCATCTCGTTGCCCAGCTCGCGCGCATGCTCCACGTAGTTGCGCCCGACGCAGACGATCTTCGAGGGAGGGGGAAGAGGCATGGGACGATTTTGAATTGCGAATGTCGAATGTTGAATCGTGGTGTGGCTCGCATCGTTGCCGTGGCGCTGCACTGCCGTAATTCAAAATTCATGATTCAACATTCAAAATTCAAGCGCTCACCCCGCGAGGCGTACGGCCGTCGCGCCGTAGAACCGACGCATGGCCTCGTGCGCCTCGCGCCACGGCCCCGCGACGACGGGAGCGGGCGGGAGCGATTCCAGCAGGTAGCGGCCGTAGCTCTTGCGGACGAGGCGCGGGTCGAGGATCAGCACGGCCCCGTGGTCGGTGCGCGAGCGGATGAGGCGCCCGAAGCCCTGCTTCAGCCGGATCGCGGCGTGCGGAAGCATGTACGAGGTGAAGGAGTTGCCACCCCGCGCCTCGATCGCCTCGATCCTCGCCGCGGTCACCGGCTCCGTGGGCACCTTGAAGGGCAGCTTGGGGATGATGAGCCCCCGCAGCGGGCGGCCCGGCACGTCGACGCCCTCCCAGAAGGAGGTCGTCCCCAGCAGGATCCCGCGGCCGCTCTCGATGAAGCGCTTCACCAGCTGCGCGCGCGGCGCCTCGCCCTGCACGAAGAGCGGCCAGACGCGGTCGGCGCCGCGCTGCCTGAGCCCACCCGCTACCTCCCGCAGCGCGCGGTAGGAGGTGAAGAGGACGAAGAGCCCGCCGTCGGTGACCTTCGCGTGCTCGACGGTGGCGCGGGTGGTGGCTTCGTTGTGCCGTCGGTCGCCCTCGCCGCTCGGAACGGGCAGGTCTTCCGGGATGAGCAGGAGCGACTGCTCGCCGTATTCGAAGGGCGAGGGGAAGATCGCCTCGCTCACCGCGTCGTCGTCCGTCAGCCCCAGCCGCCCGCGCAGAAAGCGGAAGTCGTTGCGCGTCGCGAGCGTGGCACTCGTCAGCACGACCGTCGGCACCTTGTCGAGCACCGACTCCTTCAGCACCGACGAGAGGTCGAGCGGGGCGGCGGCGAGGGTGATGTTCGGCTCGCCGCCCTTCGGGTCGCGGCGCAGCTCCATCCAGCGCACCATCTCGAGCGCGTCGCCGCCCGGGCGCAGGCTCGTGCGGAGCGCGAGTTCGGCCGATTCCAGCCGGTTCCCCACCCCGCGTAGCTCCAGGAGCTGCTGCTCGTGCGCCTGGCGCGCCTGCTCGTCGACGGAGATCCGCTCGCGCAGCGTCTCGATCCCCTTCAGCAGCGTCTCGAGGTGCGACAGCAGGCCACTCAGCTCCTCGCCGAGCCCCAGCTCCCAGACGGGGTCCGCCGCGAAGCTCGGCTCCATGCGCAGCATGCCGTCACCCTGCTGCCGCAGCACGTCCTCCAGCAGGGCGAAGACGGCGACCGCTCGCTCGCGTGCGCCGTCCAGCGCGGGCTGCAGCTTCTCCTCGATGAGGTCGACCGCCGCCTGCGCCAGGAGGTCGCGCCGCCCGGACTCGATCGCCTTCCGCAGCGTCGGGAGCACGCCCTTCCCCCGGTTCTCCAGCCGCCGCAGGACGCGGAAGAGCGTCTTGCGCGAGATGGTCGCGCCCATGTGGCGCGTCGCCGCCTCCTCCAGGTTGTGCGCCTCGTCCAGGATCAGGCGCCGGTACTGAGGAAGGACCGCGGGAGCCGTGTAATTGCCCTGGGCGCGCCGCACCGCCAGGTCCGAGAAGAGCAGGTGGTGGTTCGCCACGAGGATCTCCGCCGAGGCCGCGTCGCGACGGGCGCGCTGGTAGAAGCACTCCTCGAAGTGCGGGCACTTGGCGCGCAGGCAGACGTCCGACTCCGACGCCACCTCCTCCCACACCTCGGGCGAGGGGCGGAAGGGGAGGTCGGAGAGCGAGCCGTCCTGCGTCGCCTCCATCCACTCTACGATCCCCTTCAGCTCCGCCTGCTTCTCGTCGTCCAGCAGCGAAGGAGCGCTCTCCCACGCCAGCTTCGCCCGGCGGATCGAGATGTAGTTGCTCCGCCCCTTCACCAGCGCGAAGCGGAAGGGCTGCCCGAGCGCGCGCCGCAGGAAGGGGAGATCCTTCTCGACGAGCTGCTCCTGCAGATTGATCGTGTTGGTGGAGACGACCGTGCGCTCGCGATTCTGCAGCGCCCACTGGATGGCGGGAAGGAGATAGGCGACGGACTTGCCCGTGCCCGTGCCCGCCTCCGCGATGCCGACCCCGCCCTCGTTGTAGAGCGCCCCGATCATGCGCGAGAGCGCGCGCTGCTGCGGGCGATCCTCGTAGCCCGGATGGGCGCGCGCGATGGGGCCCTCCGCGCCGAGGAGGCCGTCGAGCGCGTCGAGGTCGAGCGGGTCGAGACGCTCCGGGGCGGGCGGCTCGACGACGACGTAGAGGTCGGTCGCGTCGTTGTCGCAGATGGCGAAGCCCAACCCCTGCTCCCAGAGCCGCGCCGCGACCTCTAGGTCCGCCTCGGAGGGCTCCAGCCAACCCGAGGGATGGTTGTGCAGCAGGATCCCGCCCGGCTCCGGGTCCCGCACGGCGGCCAGTACCGCGCTGGCGTGCCCTCTCGCGACCACCCGGGGCGACGTCAGCTCGCCGTCATCGCCGACGTCGGCCAGAAAGCAGACCTCGTTTCCGTGTGCCCGCCGGATCTCGCGGCGGACCAGTTCGGCCGCCGCCGCGCCGAGACGCAGCTCGCCCCCGGAGGTCTGCCGCATTCCGCGCTAACCGATCGCGCGCGCGGGCTCCGCCTCGGCGAGCGCCTCTCGCAGCGCCGCCTCGTCCCCGCGCTCCACGGTTTCAAGGTACAGATATCCGAGGCGGACCGGCTCCTCCGGCGCCTCGGGGCAGGTGAATCGCGCGGCGTAGATGCCGAGCTCGGTGGGGACGGGGTGGCCGAACTCGATCTCGGCCAGCCAGCCGCGGCCCTGCTCGTCCTGGAAGATCGCTTTGTCGGTGGGCATGCCCTGAATACCTCCGGAGAAGGGGTTCGTTCCCGTAAACCCACCGAAGGTAAGCGTTTCGGCGAAGGACGGGAAGGGGAGGACCTGGCCCTCCCGTCATCCTCCGCCCGCGATCTCCTGTACGAGCTGGTAGGCCTCGTTGCGGGCGATCCCGAGCCGCTGGCGCAGCTCCTTCGCCACGGCGCTGGGCGCCGCACCCTGCGCGAGGAGAGCCTCGGTCAGGGTGCGGGCCGTCGCCTGCGCCTCGTCCGCGGGGGCCGGGGGCGCGGGGTTGCCCTCGACGACGAGGACGATCTCGCCGCGCGGCTGGCGCTCCGCGAAGTGCTCGACCGCCTCGCCGAGAGGCGCGCGGTAGAATTCCTCGTGCAGCTTCGTTAGTTCGCGCGCGATCACCACGCGCCGATCCGCGCCGGCCGCGCCGCGCAGGTCGGCGAGCAGCTCCGCGGTGCGCTGCGGCGACTCGTAGAGGACGCTCGTGTACGGCGATGCGGCGATCTCCGCGAGGAGGGTCGCGCGGTCGCCCCCCTTCCGGGGAATGAAGCCGTAGAAGGTGAAGCGGTCGGCTGAGAGCCCGGAGGCGACGAGGGCGGCGAGGAGCGCCGAGGGGCCGGGCACGGGGACCACCGGGTAGCCGGCCTCGACCGCCGCGGAGACGAGGCGCGCGCCGGGGTCGGAGAGGAGCGGTGTGCCCGCGTCGCTCACCAGCGCCACGCTCTTCCCCTCCCCCAGCATCTCGACGAGCAGCCGCGCACGCGCGGCCTCGTTGTGCTCGTGCGCCGAGACGAGCCGGCTCTCGATCCCGTAGTGACGCAGAAGCACGGCCGTCCGCCGTGTGTCCTCGGCCAGGATCACGTCCGCGCTCCGCAGGACGTCCACGGCGCGGTAGGTGATGTCGCCCAGGTTCCCGATCGGGGTGCTGACGAGGTAGAGCGAGGGCATGGGGAGGCGAGGCTCAAAGTGCCGAGTGCCAAGTACCGAGGACCGAGGTTTCAGTCACTTGGCACTTGGCACTCCGAACCCGGCACCGCCGCGCGAGCGGCTACAGGTGCGCCTTGATCTTCTGCTCCAGCACCGGCTTGGGCACCGCGCCGACCACGTTGTCGACCAGCTGCCCGTCCTTGAAGAAGAGGATCGTGGGGATGGAGCGAATGCCGAACTGCGCCGCCGTACGCTGGTTCGCGTCCACGTCCACCTTTCCGACCTTCAGCTGGCCCTTGTAATCGGTCGCGAGCTGCTCGACGATCGGGGCCACCATCCGGCAGGGGCCGCACCACGCCGCCCAGAAGTCCACGAGAGAGAGGCCCTCGTTGCCCTGGATCTCCTGCTCGAAGTTGTCGTCGGTGATCGTCACCGTGCTGCCATTCTCCGCCATTCCAAGTCTCCTTTGAAACCGTAGCCGCCCCCATCCATCGGAGCTATACTGCTTGATACACTCCGGGTTCCCTCACTCCGATCGGCGATGGACGAACGGACACTGGATCACATCGGGATCGCCGTCCCTTCCCTCGACGAAGCGCTTCCCATTTGGGAATCCCTCCTGGGCTTCCCCGGTTCCGGCCGCCAGGTGGTCGATTCCCAGGGAGCGGAGGTCGTCTTCGTGGGCCCCGGCCCGGGCCGCGTCGAGCTGCTGGCTCCGACCCGCCCGGACTCCCCGGTCGCGCGGTTCCTGGGCCGCCGCGGCCCCGGTATGCATCACCTGTGCTACCGGGTCGCCGATCTCGAAGGCGCCCTCGCGGAGCTGACCGCCGCGGGGCACTCCCCCGTCGACCCGGAGCCGCGCACCGGCGCGCACGGCCACCGCGTCGTCTTCCTCCATCCTCGCACCAGCACGGGCGTACTGATCGAGCTCCTGGAGGGCCGCGCTTAGGGATACGTGCTCGCCGGAGACGTCACGGCCTGCAGGTCCACCTGCTCCACGTACCACCGGTCGCGCGGGCCCTTCACCGCCGTGAAGGGGACACTCACGTTGCCCCGGTCCCGGATCAGCTGCACCGAGAAGCGGACCGCCTCGCCGATGCGGCCCGGCACCGGGCTCCCGCTCCCCACCACGAACGACTCGTTCTGCAGGACGGTCGCGAGCGCGTACATACGCTTCTCCATCTCCGGGCGCGGCCAGTGCTGGATCACCGGGCCATCCTTCGTTCCGAAGATCCAGCCCATCTGCACGTAGTCCTTCTGCTCGCCGAGCTTGAGGAACTCCTCCACCGCCGCCGATGGTGTCGCCGCGCCCGAACCGGACGACGGCGGCCTCAGGTGGTTCCCGGCGCACGCCGAGACGGCCGCCAGGGCGACGATGGGCAGAACGCGGGTCCAGTAGCGCACGGGACACTTCGGTTCGGGGATGGATCACGGCCGCGGGCGAGGCTCGCCCGCGGCCGTGCAATGCTAGACCGCCGACGGCTTCGGTGTCAAGCGGCCACGCCCGAGCCCGCCCGCTCGAAGAGCAGCTGCGCGGAGCCGGGCTCCCGGTCCACCCGGATGCGGTCGCCGTCCTCGAACTCGCCCTCCAGCAGCCGGATCGCCAGCGGGTTCTGGATGTGCTTCTGGATCGCTCGCTTCAGCGGCCGGGCACCGTACGCCGGGTCGTAGCCCTCTTCGGCGATCAGCTCCTTCGCCGCCTCGGTCACCTCCAGGACGATCTTCCGCTCGCCGAGCATCCGCTCCAGCCTGCGCAGCTGGATCTCGACGATGTTCATCAGGTCTTCCGTGCCCAGCGGCCGGAAGATGATGATGTCGTCGACGCGGTTCAGGAACTCCGGGCGGAAGTGCTGGCGGAGCTGCGCCATCACCTGCGCCTCGACCTCCGCGCGCACGTCCGGGTCGCGGAGCCGCCCCGACTGCTCCAGGATGTAGTGGCTCCCGAGGTTCGAGGTCATGATGATGACCGTGTTCCGGAAGCTCACCACCCGCCCCTGCGAGTCCGTCAGGCGCCCGTCGTCCAGGATCTGCAGGAGCAGGTTGAAGACGTCCGGGTGTGCCTTCTCCACCTCGTCGAAGAGCACCACCGAGTAGGGGCGCCGCCGGATCGCCTCCGTGAGCTGGCCGCCCTCCTCGTAGCCGACGTAGCCGGGAGGCGCGCCGATCAGCCGCGCGACGGCGTGCCTCTCCATGTACTCGGACATGTCGATGCGCACCATCGCGTCCTCGTCGTCGAAGAGGAACTCCGCCAGAGCGCGCGCCGTCTCCGTCTTCCCCACGCCGGTGGGCCCGAGAAAGATGAAGCTGCCCATCGGCCGGTTCGGGTCCTGCAGCCCCGCGCGCGAGCGACGCACCGCGTTCGCCACCGCCTCCGTCGCCTCGGGCTGTCCGATCACCCGCTGGTTCAGGTGCTCGTCCAGGTGCGCCAGCCGCTGCCGCTCGCTCTGCAGCATTCGCGAGACGGGGATCCCCGTCCAGTGCGCCACCACCTCGGCGATGTCGTCCGCCGTCACCTCCTCCTTGAGGTACTTCGACTCCGTCTGCAGCTCGGCCAGGCGCTCCTCGCCCTCCTGCAGCTGCTTCTGCAGCGCCGGAATCTCCCCGTACTGGATCTCCGCCGCGCGGTTCAGGTCGCCCGTGCGCGTCGCGCGCTCCGACTCCACCCGCAGCTGGTCCAGCCGCTCCTTCATCCCGCGCAGGTTCGTGATGGCGCCCTTCTCCGCCTGCCACTGCGCCTTCATTCCGCTCGAGCGCTCGCGCAGCTCGGCCATCTCCTGCTCCAGCCGCTCGAGCCGCTCGCGCGACTGCGGGTCGCTCTCCTTCTGCAGCGCCTGCCGCTCGATCTCCAGCTGCACCAGCCGCCGCTCCACCTCGTCGATCTCCTGCGGGAGCGAGTCGATCTCGATGCGCAGCCGGCTCGCAGCCTCGTCGATCAGGTCGATCGCCTTGTCGGGCAGGAAGCGGTCGCCGATGTAGCGGTCCGAGAGCGTAGCCGCCGCCACGATCGCCGGGTCGGTGATCCGCACGCCGTGGTGCACCTCGTAGCGCTCCTTCAGGCCGCGCAGGATCGCGATCGTGTCCTCCACGCTCGGCTCGCCCACGAAGACCGGCTGGAAGCGACGCTCCAGCGCAGCGTCCTTCTCGATGTACTGGCGGTACTCGTCGAGCGTGGTGGCGCCCACCACGCGCAGCTCGCCGCGCGCCAGCGCCGGCTTCAGCATGTTCCCCGCGTCGGGCGAGCCCTCGGTCTTCCCGGCGCCCACGATGGTGTGCAGCTCGTCGATGAAGACGATGAACTTCCCCTCGGCGTCGGAGATCTCCTTCAGCACCGCCTTCAGCCGCTCCTCGAACTCGCCCCTGTACTTGGCGCCGGCGAGCATGGCGCCGATGTCCAGCGACACGACGCTCTTGTCGCGCAGGCCCTCCGGCACGTCGCCCGAGACGACGCGCTGCGCCAGGCCCTCGACGATCGCGGTCTTGCCCACCCCCGGCTCACCGATCAGCACCGGGTTGTTCTTCGTCCGCCGCGAGAGCACCTGCACCACGCGCCGGATCTCCTCGTCGCGCCCGATCACCGGGTCCAGCTTCCCGCGGCGCGCTCGCTCCGTGAGGTCCGTCGAGAAGCGCTGCAGCGCCTGGTACTTCTCCTCCGGGTTCTGATCCGTCACGCGGTGGCTCCCGCGCACCTGCTCCAGCGCGCGCAGCAGCGCGTCCCGGTCGGCACCCTGCGCCGTCAGCAGCTCACGCGTCGTCGAGCCCTTCTTCTCCGCCAGCGCCAGCAGCAGATGCTCGGTGGAGACGTACTCGTCCTTCAGCGCTCGCGCCTCTTTCTCCGCGAGGTCCAGGATCTCGTTCAGCTCGCGCGAGATGCTCGGCTGTGAGCCGCCGCTCTGCTTCGCCAGCCGGCCCCGCGCCGCCTCCACCTCCTCGCGAAGCCGCGTCACGTTTGCGCCGACCTTCTGCAGCACCGGCACCACGATTCCCTCGTTCTGCGAGAGCAGTGCATCCAGCAGGTGCACGTCCTCGACCTGCGGGTTCCCCGCCTGGCGCGCCTCATTGGCCGCCTGCTGGATCGCCTCTGCCGCTTTGACAGTGAGCCGATCGAAGTTGATCATCGTGTCGTCCCTTTCGCCGGAGCCCGATCCCTGCACGTTCGCCGCGCGCATCGCGGAGTCGGCACGCCCCGCCCGCGCCGCACACGCGCGGCCCGCGGCGTGCGACGGAGGAAGAAGCGTGCCGACCCCGAGCGCACGGCTTGACGGCGCGAGGCGATGGGTGCCGCTGGACGTGCGGTGGCGCTGCTGCGGGAGCGGGGCTTCGACGCGGTGCGGCTGGCAATGGGGATGGCGGAGTGGAGAACGGCGGGGCTGCCCGTGGAGCGGGAGGGCGAACGCAGCCGCTGAGGACGCGGTCGCGAGGCGATCGGTGGTCCGGTCACCGCAGTGAAGGCGCGTCTGCCCGACGAGACGCTTGACATCTCCCGCCGCACCATGTGAGTTGCGACTGCGGCCGGCGAACGGTGTGCGCGACTGGAGCACCCCGGCTGCGGATGGCGCACCTCTCCAACCCCGAGGACGAAGTCATGGACCGAGCGATCAACAGGGAGCTGCTGGGCGAGGGAACCGGCTGGGAACCGCGCTACGGGATCACCCGCTGGCACTGGTCGAGGATCTCCGAGTACGCGGCATCGGAGGGCCTGTACCTCCTGATCCGCTCCGGCAAGGAGAGCGCACTGCGCTGGATCGAGGCCGACTTCCCCGGCAAGCCGATGGAGCTCGGGTTCCTCAAGGTCGACGCCCAGCTCGGGCTCCTCGTGGCGACGGATCCGGACAGAGTGCAGCGGGTGTATGCGGCCGGCCACTACGTGCTCGCGCCCCAATCGCCGCCGATGGGCGGCTTCGTGGCCAGCAACCCCGCTCGCGGGCCGCTCGGCAGAGTGTTCCGGCAGGGCTGGGCGCGCGCCGGCGTCGTGATCGACCGCCAGACGCAGCTGCCCTTCACCTCGGACTACGACCTCGCGGCCATCATCGGCGCGAGCGGGCACTTCAACGCCTTCGGCACGATGGGCTCGATGGCGCCCGGCCTCCCGGGCACGACCATGGCGGGCAAGCACCACTTCACCAACCTCTACACCGAGGCGCACCGGCACCGGTTGAACGCGCTGCTCGGCAGCAAACGCTTCCTGCACGGCACGCAGGTCCAGTATTTCGACGACTCGACGAGCAACACCTTCGCCAACTCCGGCCACGAGACGATCCTCGCCTTCCACCCGGACCGCAACGTGTACCGGATGCTCGCCCCCGCCGGTGTGACGGGCGCGGCGTTCGTGTGGAACGTGCTGCGCGCCCTGCTCCCGGAGCACGAGGCGACGTTCAACAACTGACCGGTCCCGGAGGCCCCTAGCGCTCGCGAACCGAGAGGTCGCCCCAGCGCAGCTTGCGGCGCAGCGTCGAGAAGAAGCTGCGCCCGGGCATGCGCACGAGCCGCAGCGGAGTGGGTGCGCGGCAGACGGCGAGACGATCGCCGGGGCGCAGGCTGGCGCCCTCCTGGCCGTCGATGGTGAGGATGAGCTCCTCGGTGGGCGAGAGCACCTCGACGGTGACGCGCTCGGAAGCGGAGAGGATGAGGGGCCGCACGGCCAGCGTGTGTGGGCTCACCGGCGTGGCGATGATGCAGTCGACGATCGGGGAGACGATGGGACCGCCGGCCGAGAGCGAGTAGGCGGTGGACCCCGTCGGGGTGGCGAGGATGATTCCGTCCGCGCTGTAGGTGCCCACCTCCTCCCCGTGCGCGTGCACGGCGATACGGATCATGCGCGCGACCCCGCCACGGTGCAGGACCGCGTCGTTGAGGGCGAGCGCGGAGGCGCGCGGCGTCCCGTCGGGTGCCTCGGCGTGCGCCTCGATCACCATGCGCTCGTCGAGCACCACCTCGCCCGCGAGCGTCGCCGCCAGTCCGGCCTCCAGCTCGTCGGGGCCGAGGGAGGTGAGGAAGCCCAGGTGGCCGAGGTTGACGCCGAGGATCGGCACGCCGAAGGGCACCACCTGCCGTGCGCCGCGCAGCAGCGTGCCGTCGCCGCCGAGGGTGACGAGGAGATCGAGCTGCGCGAGGAGCGTCGGCGAGAGGGTGGCCGCGCCGGCGGGCGCGAGCTCCGAATCGAAGACGACCTCGACTCCGTGGCGGTCGCCGAAATCGGCGATCCGATCGGCCGCTACGTGGAGCGACGTGTATCCGGGATGGCCGACCACCCCGATGCGGCGCACGGGAGTGGCGAGGCGGGGGCCGGGCGCGTTCAAGCGCTCTCGCGCAGGGGCTTGGGCCGGGGCGTGCCCAGCCGCGCTCGCACGCGCTCGGCGATCCCCGCGGCATCCAACCCCAGCTCCGCCAGCAGCTCGGCGCGCTCGCCGTGCGTCACGAAATCGTCCGGCAGCCCGAGCGACGCGCTCCGCACCTGCGGCCATTCCTCCCCGATCCGCGCACGCACGAAGGCACCGAAGCCGTTGACCACCGTCCCCTCCTCCACCGTGACGAGGTGGCCGTGCGCGGGAAAGAGCCGCGCGAGGCACGCTTCGTCGAGCGGCTTGATGAAGCGGCAGTTCACGACGGTGGCGTCCACGCCCTCGGCAGCGAGCCGCTCCGCGGCGTCGAGCGAGGGCAGCACCATCGTGCCCGTGGCGAGGATCGCGACGTCGCTGCCCTCGCGCAGCACCTCCCACGTCCCGTACTCCACGGGCGGGATCTCCTCGATCGCCGGGACCGGCGCGGGAACCGCGTCTCGCGGCCAGCGGATGCTGAACGGACCGCCCTGGTGCTCGATCGCGAGGCGCAGCAGCGCCACCATCTCCGCGCCGTCCTTCGGCGCGGTGACCGTCATCCCCGGAACCGGAAGCAGGTAGGCGATGTCGATGCAGCCGTGGTGCGTCGGACCGTCGTCGCCGGCGATCCCCGCCCGGTCCATACAGAAGATCACGGGCAGGTCCTGCAGCGCGACGTCGTGGACGATGGAGTCGTACGCCCGCTGCAGGAACGTCGAGTAGATCGCCACCACCGGCCGGATCCCCTGCGTGGCCAGCCCGCCCGCGAACGTCACCGCGTGCGCCTCCGCGATGCCCACGTCGAAGAAGCGCTCCGGGTGGGTCTCCTGGAAGACGTCGGTGCTGGTCCCGGTCGCCATCGCGGCCGTGATCGCCACCACCTCCGGGTGCGCGGTCGCAAGCTCGGTGAGCGCCTGGCCGAAGACGGCCTGGTACCGGGGCAGCGACGTGCTCGACCGCTTCAGCGGCGCGCCGGTGAGCTTGTCGAAGCCTCCCTGCGCGTGCCACTTCACCTGGTCCTCCTCCGCGGGGGCGAAGCCCTTCCCCTTCGTCGTGATGACGTGCACCAGCCGTGGCCCCGTCATGCCGCGGACGTGGCGGAAGGTCTCCACGAGCCGGTCCACGTCGTGTCCGTCCACCGGACCCACGTAGCGGAAGCCGAGCTCCTCGAAGAGCATGCCCGGGACGAACATTCCCTTCACCGCGTCGTCCATCCACACCGCGAAGCTCTCCACCAGGCCACCCATGCTCCCCAGGCGCGGCGCGGCATGGATGAAGCGCTTCACCTCCTCCCGCACCCGGTTGTAGACCGGGCTCGTGCGCATCCCCGTGAGGTAGCGGTGCACCGCGCCCACGTTGGGTGAGATCGACATCTGGTTGTCGTTCAGCACGACGACCAGATCGCGATCGGTGGCGCCGGCGTTGTTCAGCGCCTCGAAGGCGAGGCCGCAGGTCATGGAGCCGTCGCCGATCACGGCGACCACCTCGAAGTCCTCGCCGCGGAGATCGCGCGCGGCGGCGATCCCGCAGGCCGCCGAGATGGAGGTCGCCGCGTGCCCGGCGCCGAAGACGTCGTACTCCGACTCGTCGCGCCGCAGGAAGCCCGAGAGCCCGCCGCGCCGCCGGATGGAGGGGAGCCGCTCGTTGCGGCCGGTGAGGATCTTGTGCGGGTAGGCCTGGTGTCCGACGTCCCAGATCAGCTGGTCCCGGGGCGTATCGAAGACGCGGTGCAGGGCGACGGTGAGCTCCACGGTGCCCAGATTCGAGCCGAAGTGCGCGCCCTTGTGGCCGGACACGACATCGACGATCCGCTCGCGCACCTCGTCCGCCAGCTCCCCCAGCTGGTGGGACGGCAGGGCGCGGAGATCGGCGGGCGTATGAATCTGGTCGAGAAGCGACACCAAATCGGCTCCTGTGAAGATACGGGCATCAATTTACGGCCGCAGGCGGAAGCCGCCAACCGGCCCCGCGGCGCGGTCCTACGATTCGCGATCGACGACGAAATCGGCGAGCTCGCGCAGCCTGTTCGAAGCGACGGCGCCGAGCGCGGCCTTCGCCTCGTCCGCCCGGGCGCGGGCGAGCGCCCGGGCGCCCTCGAGCCCGAACAGCGCCGGATAGGACGCCTTCCGCAGCGCCTCGTCCCGCCCCGCCTGTTTCCCGAGCGACTCCGCGCTGCCGGTCACGTCGAGCACGTCGTCGATGATCTGGAAGGCGAGCCCGAGAGCCTCCCCGTAGCGGGTGAGCGCGAGCAGCACGGTCGGCGGAGCTCCCGCGGCCAGTGCGCCGATCCGGAGCGAGGCGGTCAGGAGCGCGCCCGTCTTCGCGCGGTGGATGGCCTCGAGGCCCGCGGCGTCCACCTCCTGCTCCTCGCCCTCCAGGTCGAGCAGCTGGCCGCCGACCATTCCCCCGGCGCCCGCGGCGCGGCAGAGCTCGACCACCAGGGCGGCACGTGCCGGAGCGGAAAGCCCGAGCGCACGCGCCTCGCCGTCGAGGACGCGCACCGCGATCGGAAGTAGCGCCGCGCCTGCGAGGACGGCTGTGCGCGCACCGAAGACGCGGTGGACCGTCGGTCGACCGCGGCGCAGGTCGTCGTCGTCCATGCACGGGAGGTCGTCGTGCACGAGCGAGTAGGTGTGCACCACCTCCAGCGCGCACGCCAGGCGATAGAGCGTCGGCGTCGGCTCGCCGCCGGCGGCCGAGTACGCCGCCACGCAGAGAGTGGGCCGGATCCGCTTGCCCGTCGTCGAGAGCGCGTACCGCACGGCGTCGCGCAGCGGGGGCGCCACCCTGTCGAGGACCGAGGCCGAGATCTCGGCCAGGGCGGCATCGATGCGCGCCTGCTCGCTCGCCAGGAACACCGCCAGCCGCTCGCCGCTCTGCGGCTGCGCGCTCACGGCTGCTCTTCGAAGGGCTCCAGCCGGAAGCCCTCGGCGCTGGCGCGTAGACGCTCGATGCGGGTCTCCGCGGCGCTCAGCACCTCCTCGCAGCGCCTCAGCAGCCGCACGCCCTCCTCGTAGAGCCCCAGGGAATCGGTCAGCTCCAGCTCGCCGCCCTCCAGTCGGCGAGCGATCTCTTCCAGGCGCTCCATCGCCTGCTCGAGCGTCGGCTCCGGGACCCCGGTGCTCACGGCTCCCGCCGGGCGAACGGGGCACGGTCCTCCACTCGGCACGGGACCACACCGTCGTGGACGAGGAGGTCGAACTCGCCACCCTCCGGAAAGTGCTCGACGCGCCGCAGCACCCTGCCCTCGCGGCCGATCGGCACCGCGAAGCCGCGGTTGAAGGCCGTCAGCGGAGAGAGCGCGTGCAGGTGCTGCGCGCTGCGCCGCAGCCGCTCGCGGCGCGATGCCAGCGCGCGATCGGCCGCCGAGTCGAGGGCTTCGGAGGCGCGCACGAGCCCCCGACGCACACCCTCCGAGCGCGCCCGCGCAGCCTCGTGCAGCCGCGCCTCCAGGCCGCGCAGCTCCCGACCCAGCGCGCCGCCGTCGGGGACCGCGGCTTCGGCCGCGGCGGAGGGCGTCGGGGCGCGCAGATCGGCGACGAGGTCGGCGATCGTCACGTCCGTCTCGTGGCCGACCGCCGAGATGACGGGCACGGGCGACTCGGCGATGGCGCGCGCGACGACCTCCTCGTTGAACGCCCAGAGGTCCTCCGTCGACCCGCCGCCGCGCCCCACGATCAGCACCTCGGCGCAGCACGCGCTACCCAGGAGCCGGACGGCGGCGGCGATCTCCTCCGCCGCCCCGTCACCCTGCACCCGGCAGCCGGCGAGCACCAGCCGCGTCCAGGGGGCGCGGCGGCGCACGACGGTCGCGATGTCGTGCAGCACCGCGCCGGAGGGCGAGGTCACCACGCCGATGGCGGCGGGGAAGCGCGGGAGGGGGCGCTTGCGGCCGGGCGCGGTGAGCCCCTCGGCCTCCAGGCGCGCGCGGGTGCGCTCCAGCGCGAGCTTCCAGAGCCCGTCTCCGCGCCCCTCCAGCTCCGACGCGACGAGCTGGAACTCGCCGCGCGCGTCGTAGAAGGAGAGCCGCCCGAGCGCACGCACCTCCATCCCCTCCCGCGGCGCGGTGGGCAGCCGGCGCGCCTCGTCGCGCCACATCACGCAGCGCAGCTGCGCGCTGGCGTCGCGGAGCGTGAAGTAGCAGTGGCCCGAGCGGGCGCGCGTGAAGTTCGTCACCTCGCCGACGACCCACAGCGGTGGGAAGACGCCCTCGACCAGCTCGCGCATCGCCGCGTTGACCGCGGAGACCGTCCACTCCCGGGCACCGGGCGCGGGCGCGCCGCGTCCGCCGTCGGCCTGGTAGGCCGCCACGGCGCGCGCGAGCGCCTCGTTCCGCGAGGGCAGTCCCCGCTCGCCGCGCGGCGGCTGGGGCTGGGCGAAGAGGTCCAGGGTCATTCGAAGACGTTCCCGCCGTGCCGGAGCGACGCGCGCACCGCGCGCCGCGCCGCCTCCAGCGTGTTGCTCAGCAGCATCGTGATCGTCATCGGCCCGACGCCGCCCGGCACCGGCGTGATCGCCGAGGCGAGCGGCTCCACGCCGGCGAAGTCGACGTCGCCGACGATCCGGTAGCCTCGTGGGGCCGACTCGTCCGGGACGCGGTTCACGCCGACGTCGAAGACCGCGACGCCCGGCTTCACCATGTCGGCCGTGATCAGGTCCGGCTTCCCGACCGCCACCACCAGGATGTCGGCCATGCGCGTGTGCGACGCGAGGTCCTGCGTGTACTTGTGCGTCAGTGTCACGGTCGCGTTCGGGCCCGGAGCCATGAGCAGCGACGCGAGCGGCTTGCTCACGATCAGGCTCCGGCCCACGATCACCACGTGCCGCCCGTGTGTCGGGATCTCCTCCCGCCGGATCAGCTCCATGATCCCCGCCGGCGTGGCGGGCACGAAGCCGCGCGGGTCGCCCACGAAGGCGCGCCCCACGTTCAGCGGGTTGAAGCCGTCCACGTCCTTGTTCGGGTGGATCCGCTCCAGGACGGCCTTGTACGGGAGGTGCTCCGGGATGGGGAGCTGCACCAGGATGCCGTGAACGCCCGGATCCGCGTTCAGGCCGTCGATGGCGCCGAAGAGCTCCTCCTTCGAGACCGTCACCGGAAAGCGCAGTGTTCGGCCGTGCATGCCCACGGCCTCGCACGCCCGCGTCTTGCTCGCCACGTACACCTCACTGGCGGCATCGCTCCCCACGAGGACCACCGCCAGCCCCGGGACCACACCGTGCCCGCCCAGCTCGGCGACCCCGGCCGCGATCTCCTCGCGCATCACCCGACTGACATCCGTACCGCTGATGATCCGAGCCATAATCGAACCGGTTACGAGTCACGAAGTACGAGTTACGAGTTGATGGCCACGAGCGGCGAATGCCCCGACTCGTAACTCGTACCTATTTGAACGTTCCCTCCAGCACCCGCGCGTACGGCACGCTCACGCGCGCGATCGAGCGGGCCAGGCCCGTGGTCGGGTCGACGTGCACCACGGCGCCCTGCAGGTGAAGGTCGCCGTCCGCCGGCTGGAAACGCTCCCCGCGCGCCTGCGTGAGCTGGCGCTGGATGGAGATCTCCGCCTTCATCCCGATGACGCCGTCGAGGCCGCCGGTGAGACCGAGATCCGTGATGAAGGCGGTGCCTCGCGGGAGGAGGCGTTCGTCGGCGGTCTGAACGTGGGTGTGGGTCCCCACGACCGCGGCCACGCGGCCATCGAGGTACCGGGCGAAGGCCTGCTTCTCCGAGGTCGCCTCGGCGTGGAAGTCCACGACGAAGACGTCGGCCTGCCCGTCGAGCTCGGCGAGGAGGGCGTCGGCCGCACGGAAGGGGTCGTCGATCGGAGGCATGAAGGAGCGCCCCTGGAGGTTCAGCACCGCGAGTCGCACACCACCCGTCTGCACGACCGTCGCCCCACGGCCCGGGTTGCCCGGCGGGTAGTTGGCCGGCCGCAGCAGCCTCGGCTCCCGATCCAGCAGCGGGAGGATCTCCTTCTTGTCCCAGACGTGATTCCCGGTGGTGATCACGTCCACGCCGAGCTCCAGGAACTCGCGGACGCTGTCGGGCGTGATACCGAAGCCGCCGGCGGAGTTCTCACCGTTGAGCACCACCGCGTCCGCGCTCTCCTGGTTGCGCACGAGCCGAAGGAGCCCCTTGGCGACCTTGCGCCCGGGGCTCCCGATCACGTCCGCGACGAAGAGGATTCGCATGGGAATAAGCTATCAGCTATCAGCTATCAGTCGCCAGTCTGATAGCTGATAGCTGATAGCTGATGGCCGGGGTGGTCGGACGCGGGGACGCTACCTGGCGAAGTCCACCGCCCTCGTCTCCCGCACCACCACGACCTTGATCTGGCCGGGGTACTGCAGCTCCTGCTCGATGCGGCGGGCGGTCTCCTCGCTGAGGCGCGTCATGTCCTCGTCGGAGACCTGCTCGGGCGTGACGAGGATGCGCAGCTCGCGGCCGGCCTGGATCGCGAAGCAGCGCTCGACGCCGGGGAACGAGGTCGCGATCTCCTCGAGGCGCTCGAGGCGCTTGACGTAGGTGTCGAAGTTCTCGCGCCGCGCGCCGGGCCGCGAGCCGGAGATGGCGTCCGCGGCGGTGACGAGGAAGGTCTCGGGGTAGCGGTGCGGCTCCTCGTCGTGGTGCGCCTTGATGGCGTTGAGCACCTGGTCGCTCTCGTTGTACTTCT
>DASSTO010000035.1:0-40758 GCA_035707865.1 Longimicrobiaceae bacterium
CATCCCCATCGATAGCAACCGCCAGAAAGAGATTCGGCACCTTCGCCGCGAGGCTGGAGAGGGACGGATCCGATGGCGCGGGATCCGCACGGCGGCTACTCTGAGCTGAGTAGCCGCCTTGTGCGAGCGGAGCCCGGATCCACCTCCGGGCTACTGGATCGTGTTCCCGGAGACGATGATCCCGGTCGAGAGCGAATCGACACTGACCGCGACCGTCTTGCCGCTGACACTGTTGTCCCGGACCTCTCCGCGATGGGAGTCCTGCAACCGGATCAGCGCCGCATCGGGGCCCCCGCAGCCACGCGGGGCCGATGCGATGACGTTGTTCCGCACCACGACATCGCGCGTCCGCAGCAGATCGATGCTCACGCCACCCCCGCGAAGTCGGTTGTTCTCAATCGTATACCCACTCCAGTATACACCCAGCCCCGGCGTCCCGATAGTGACCGGAGGCATGCACGTCACGGGGGCAGCAACCATCTCGTTGTCCGAGAAGACGATGTTGCCCACGTCCTCGCTCGATCCCGCTCCATGGTTCGAGAAGAGGGCGTGCCGCACCGGCCCGAAGCGATTGCGAACGATGCGGATGTTGCGCCCCGTCGTACCGTCCTTGTTCAGCTCCAGGTCGACGGCGCTCCAGCGAATGTCCCCGAGATAGCTGTCCTCCAGCGTGAAGCCGTCCACGTCCGTCAGACCGATCCCCATCCGACCGTTGCGCTCGAAGTGGCTCTTTCGCACCGTGATGTCCCGGGCTGGCAACCCGGTTCCGCGCTTATCCATCTGCGCTTCCACGAAATCTCCGTAGACGTCGTAGACCTGCACGGAGTCCAGCGTCGCCCCCTGGGTGCCTTCGAAGCGGAACCCGTGCTGCCACTCCAGAGCGGTGACATAGGCCGCCGCGCTGGTTCCTGCGGCGGGATTCGCTCCGCGTACGATCATGTTGTGGACCATGATGTCGCTGCCGCGCCGGAAGGACCAGTTGCTGCGCTGGGAATCCCCCTGGCTGAAGACCTGGAACGTCGCCCCATTGCCCTCGAACGTCAGATCGTGCCGGTCCGTGATGACGAGGCCCCCGTCGATCCTGTAACAGGCGCCCTTGCCGAACAGCAGCGTCGAGCCATCCGGCACCGACTTGATCCATGCCTGCATCGCCCTGGTCACGTCGACCCGGCAGTCCCCCCTGATGGAGGCCGGCACGGTGTAGACGTCCCCGGTCGGGGTCGGCGCGGGAGGAGTGGACGGCTCGGAAGGAGTGGGCGGCGCGGGCGCGGTGACACGCACGGGAACCGTGTCCGCCGCGGTGGCGTGCGTCCACACGAGCCTGGCCGCTCCGGCCGAGCGCGCGACCGCGAGCCCGCTCGCGCTCACCGTGACGATGCGCGGGGCGGTGCTCGTCCACCGGCCCGGAGCCGGGGTCGGGGCCGTGCCGCTCACCGTCCCCACCACGCGTCCCACGGCCGACTGCGTGGCCTCGAAGACGAGGCTCGAGAACGGCGGGGCAGTCCTTCCCGGCGCCAGGGCGGCCGTCGAGAAGTAGTAGTAGGCGGTCGCGCGTCCGCGGCCCTGCATCGCCATGATCAGGCCGCCGCCGGGGCGCCGGGCCACGTGCACGGGTGCACCGGTGGCGGTGTGCAGCACCGCCGTCGACGCCACGATCTTCCTGGCATCGAAATCGGCCGTGGAGCGAACGCTCACCTGGGTGTACGGACCGATCTTGCGCATCGCCACCTTGACCTCCCGACCCGCCGGCCTGCCCGCGGACGGGTCGGTCGCGGTGCCGAGCTGCACCGAGTCTCCCACGGTCAGCTTCAGCGTGCCGTCGGGATTGCCCACCTCGGCAATCGTCGCGGCCGGGTCCTGCGTGGGGACCAGCGTGGCTGCGGGCTGCGTGGGCTCGGCTCCGCAGGCACAGAGAAGCATCGCGAGGGCGGCGGAGAGAAACATGGGACGACTACGCACGTACCCGACACCTAACTTCTGCATGGAGCTCCTCCATCAAGCGTTCTGCCCAGCGCGCATCGATGCGTGCTGGGCGGGCGTGATCGAGGACCGGGGGCACAACGAGGCCGCCAGTCCCAACGAGGGGTGGACACTCGCCCCCCTCGGCTGAGTCGCTGGCGGCCCGGCGGGCGTGGCGGGAGCGCATGCTCCCGCGGTAGCCCCGTGACTCTGCGTCCCCGCCTTTCGGCGGGTTTGCTCTGAGCAGCGGTTTCAAGTTCGGTAGAGGAAATACAGGAGTGCCCGGGCGCTGTCAACCCGAGCGGCGGCTTTCTCGAATATTGGTCGCGCGGCCCGCGGCGTGCCGCACGCTCTACGCTGTCCCGTGGCGGAAAAACGGCTCCGGCGGCGCCCCGGAAAGATCACGAGCGGGAGGGGCGAGAGAATCGTCGGACGCGGAGCACGTAGCCGCGGAGGGCCGGGATCAGCTTCGGAGCGAGACCGAAGGGCCGCACGAAGCCATGGAGGGGCAGTGCGTATTTGCCGATGGGGAGGGCTCTCCAGCTCTCCGGGCGACTCGGGGTGGTGATCCGGTACCAGATGAAGCGCAACCGGTCGCGGGGGCGCTCACGGAGCCGGAGCCGGAACGAATCCGTCGCGAGGTTGCCACCCGCCTCGGCATCGACCGCATCGGTGAGAAACAGCTCCGGTACCTCGGCCGCGAGGCTGGAGACGGGCCCGTCCGCTCGTGCGAGCTCCAGCACCTGACCGGGCACGGGAGCGTCCAGGAGGTCGTGCGCGAGGAGCGCCCCGAGCAACACCATCCGCCGCACGCCGAGCGAGGCGGCGCGGCTCACCACGGCATCCCAGTCCAGCTCGGCCGTCCTCCTGCGCAGCAGCTCCGCGACCCCGCACAGCCATTCCAGACGATCCCACCGGTGCTTCGAGCCGTGGACGCAGAGGATGAGGAGCAGGTCCTCGTCCCCGAAGATCGCGACGCTCCCACCGCCGAAGGGGAGGGTGCGCAGGTTGGGGGCGAGGACGTCCAGATCGAGGGGCAGGGCGATGTCGCCGTTGGTGAACGCCCAGTGCAGCTCCACCGTCGACCCGTCGTCACGGTCCAGCACCTCGCTGTACCGGCTCCGGACCATGAACTCCTTTCCGCCGCGGGCGAGCGCGTGCCGGGGGCGGTAGCCACGCTCCAGGAGCAGGGCACGGGCGCGACCCACGTCGCCGCGCCTCACCAGGAGATCCAGGTCGCCGGCCTGCCGGAGCGCCAGGTTGTCGTAGAGATACGCCCCGAGCACCGGACCCTTGTACGGCACCGCCGGGATTCCCCGGTCTCCCAGGAGCCGGGTCAACGCGAGCAGTTCTCCCGAGAGCTGGAGCATCCGCGCCGCGTTCCGGGAGAAGGAGCGCTGGAGCGCCACCGCGTTCGCCTCCGGGACGGCAGCGGATTCCCGTCTGAGATGCCACCAGAGGAGGGGAAGCAGCTTGTGCCGATCCGCGAGCACCGTCAGCCCGGGCCAGTCCAGCTCGGAACGGAGCAGCGCCCGGGCGCGCTCCCGGTATCCCGGCTCCATCTCCCCCCGCGCGCAGCACGCGAGGAGCTCCATCTCGGCCGAGGCCCGGAGGCCCGGTCGTGAAGCCGCGCCACCCACCGATCCGTTCGTCCGCACGCGACCAGAGCCCTCGGGATCGGTACGAGTGGTCACGCGCCGGCTTCCGTCGACGTCTCTGCCGTGACCACCACCTCCACCAGCTGTGCATCGACCAGCTCTGCGACGAGATCGAGCACGTCTCGCGTACACCGCGCCTCGTCCACGTCCGGGAATTCCTCCATGAGGCGATCGCGGACGTCCAGGACCGTGCACGGCTTCTGGATGAGCTCCCAGATCCTGGCGCCAACCGCGTTCAGCCCGAAGTACTCACCACTCCTCATGTTGAGGATGACCACCTCGCCGGAGAGGTCCGCCGATACCTGCTCCTCTGCGGCCACCAGCGTCGACTGGAGAACGATCTGAGAGTTCATTCGAGTTGCTGAGAGTGTTGGTAATCGCCCGAAGGCCGGCCGGGCCATGAGGCGTCAGCGACGACCGTCGGGGTCCCCGCCGGTCCGGAAGGACCACGGGCGCCGAGCACGACGAGGAGCGGCTACGATCCCTGGTCGCGGAGGCCGCGAGCGTAGCGATCGGTCACGACTCTTGCTACCGTTGCCAGTCAGGTGCCACGGCATCGGCCTCGAAAGGCGAGGCGGACGGCTTGAATTTGCTGCGCGTGCGCGCGTCCCCGTCGCTGGAAGGGCGCTGCGTTGTCGAGGCGAACCGACACTGTGTGGCACCGCCACAACACCGCCCGGCGGGGTCGTCGTGCCCCGCCGACGCATCGAGCGCCGTGTTCATCCCCCTTCGGTCACCCCACGCCGGGTGCGGAACGAGATGAGAGATCGCCGAAGAGTCGCGCTTGCGGATCTGCCCCTGATCATCTCCGCCGGGGCCGTGGTCGTGGTGATTCGCCTGGCCCTCTGGACGATCCCGTCACGGATACTCCTGCGGAAGGTGGACGGCATGGTCGCACGGGCACCCGTGCCCGCCGGGGGGACGCCCGCGGTGAGGCGTATCGGCTGGGCGGTCCGGGGCGTCAGTCGCTACGTTCCCCGGGCGTCGTGCCTGACCCAGGCGCTCGCGACGCAGATCCTGCTCGCGCGCCGGGGGTACTCCTCCCGGCTGCGCCTCGGGGTCCTCAACCACCCGCGCGACGGGTTCGCCGCCCACGCGTGGGTCGAGATCGAGGGCGAGATCCTCGTGGGCGGGCACGGCGCGCAGCGCTACCGCATCCTGCCCGAGCTCTCTCCCCACCTGCGGAACGACCGCTAGGCCGTCGGCCCGCGGCCCAGCGCCCGCGTGACGCGGCCGGCCCATCGGTGCGCGTAGCGAACCACCAGCAGTCGGAAGGGGTGTCTGGCCGAGCGGACGTCCTGCGGGGGAGGACCGTTTCCGCCCGGCCGGTCCGCGTGGTTGAGCACGGGCGTCGTCTCCGGGAAGTACGGGGCGATCCGCAGGTACGATCGCGGGAGCCACCGGCAGGACATCCGACGGACGTGGTGCCCACCGTTGAAGACCCTGTCGAGGATCTGGTCGTCCGCGCAGCCCGGATTGGCGCTCGCCATGGCGCACCACTCCTTCAGCAGGCGGAGCGCACCGGGGGTATGATTCCAGTACATCACCCCGCTGGAGCAGAGGAGCACGTCCGGCCAGTACTGGTCCATGCCGTTGCTGGGATCCGCGTACCAGTTGTAGACCATGAAGTCCGTGCCCGCGGGATTGTCGAAGAGCGCCGGGTACTCCATGACCTCGAAGTCGGCGTCGACGTAGACGATCGGGCGGCGGAGCCGGCGCAGCGCGTCGAGCATGAAGCGCGGCTTGGACGCGATCGTCCGCCGGTATTCCGCGGGCTCGATCCGCACCACTTCGTGGGCGATCCCGTGCGCCCGGCAGGAGCGCACGAGCACCTCCGCGCGCGGGGCGAACGCGTCGCTGTACATGGAGACGAGGACCCATGGCGGGCCCGAGCCGGGGCTGGTTCCGGGAGTACCCATCCGGATGGTTTCCGTCCGTGGGAAGGTGTCGAGCACCGGGGAGGCTCGGCGCCGCAGGCCGTCAGCGTCCGAGCCGGAACGGCTCGCGGTGGAGGGCCCAGGAGTCGCCGGCCGCACCGATCACGTCGTACCCGGCCCGCGACAGCCGCTCGCCGTGGCGCCGGACCAGCCGCCTCTGCAGGCGCGCGAGCGGGAACCCGCGGTAGAGGCTCCGCAGGCGCGCGAGCTGCCGGTTCTCCGCCAGGACCTCCTCGGAGGCCTGCGCGCGCATGGCCGCGATCGCGCGCCTCAGCTCCTCGACGTAGCGCCTGAAGTTCAGCTTACCGCGGTTCGAGCCGTGGTGGCGGAAGCCGCCGATCACGCGGTCGACCGAGTAGAGGGGCGCGTGGAGGAAGAAGCGGCTCCAGAGCTCGCCGTCGGCCGCCAGCGCGTACGCCGGGTCCAGGGCGCCGCCCGCGCGCTCCCAGAGCCGCCGGCGCCAGAACACCGACTCCTGCTGGATCCAGGCGTAGTCGCCGAATAGATAGTCGTGGATGTTCTTCCGGTACGGCGTCGCGCTCATGAGGCGCCCCCGGCTATCCCACGCGCTCGCCACGCCCACGATCCACTCCACCTGGGGGAAGCGGGTGAAGATCTCGGCCACCACCTGGAAGGTCCACGGGAGATGGAGGTCGTCGCTGTTGAGCCAGGCCATGATCTCCCCGGTGGTGTGCGCGAAGCCCTTGTTCAGCGCGTCGGTATGCCCCCCGTCCGGCTCGCTCACCCACCAGGCGAGCCGGTCGGCGTAGCGCTCGAGGATCTCGACCGAGCCGTCGGTGCTACCGCCGTCCACGACGACGTATTCGAGGTTCTCGTAGCGCTGGTCGAGCACGGAGCGCAGCGTGTGCTCGAGATAGCCGGCCTGGTTGAACGACGGCGTGACCACGGAGATCCGGGGCGCCTCCATCGCGCCGGTCAACTCAGCTCTCCACCCGCGGCGCCGCGGCGCCCCGCGCCGCTTCCTCCACCGCGGCCGGTGCCGGCGCCGACAGCCACTTCTCGCGCAGCCGGCCTCGCTCCTCGGCGGAGAAGAAGTGGCGCGCGTACCGCGACTCGAGCATCTCGTCCACGTACCCGCCCGGCAGTCGGAGCCGGCCGCGGGCGGCACGGTAGAGGTCGGCGTAGTGCTTCTGGTCCGCGTCGTTCATGTGCACCATCTCGAAAGGCCCGCACCCGAGCCAGTCGCTGAGGTAGCGCATCTTTCGGTCGTCCGGCAGATCCGTTCGCATCACCACGATGTCGAAGGGCCCGTCCCGGAGCTGGACGATGCCGACGTCGTGCGGGAAGGGCTTCGCGAAGACGTCCACGTCGAAGACGGGCCGGAACTCCTCGTCGAACCAGGTCAGCGGCTCGGAGTGACGTCCCCTCTCGATGAAGCCGTCGGCCACCTGCTGGGGCGAGAGGGCCGTGAAGGCGTCCGAGCGCTTCCAGAGCACGTTCAGGATGTGGAAGTAGGCCGACAGGTTACGCCCGATCGGCTCGCGCACGAGCACGATGATCCTGGCGGGGACGCGGCGGCGCACGATCTCCCGGTACAGCGCGATTCCCATGTCGTCGACGTACGGATGCAGCTCCTGCTCCCCGAGGCGCCGGCGCTCGCGATAGTAGGCGCGGATGCGCGCCGGGTGCAGCCGGTGCGCCTTGAACACGGCGAAGCGCGGCATCTGCATCAGGCTCACCTCGATCGAGGTGGAGGCCGTCTTCGACATGGTGAAGACGATCACGGGCTCCCTGCCCCGCGCGAGCGCGCGCCGGATCTCCCGGCGGTAGTGCCGGCGCCGGCGCAGCGGGGTCAGGCGACGCTCCGCGTCCCGGAGGATCCGCCTCAGTAGCGCCACGGGATGCGTCATCGTGCCGCCGGATTCAGGGCGCTGCGCGCGCGCTGCAGCAGGTTGCGTTTCAGGAAGAGCATCACGCCGACGGTGTCGAGCGGAAAGGGGAGCCGGTAGGGGTGGGCGGCCGTGGCGCGGTTCGCGATCCAGGACCGGAGCACGTGGCGCGTCGCCACCGGGCTCCGGCGCGCGCTGAGGATCCGGCCGCGCTCGGGAACGGTCGCCATCGTCGGATCGCCCTCCCACCAGCAGGAGGCCCGGAGCGCGGAGACCCGCAGCCCGAAGGCGTGCGCGTACGTCGGCACCCGGTATTCGATGAAGCCGGCCTCGGGCTCGTCCACGCGCGCGTACTCCTCCAGGAAGCGTCGACCGAAGCAGACCAGGACGAACTGACAGCACCACCCCTGCCCCTGGAAGTGCGTTCGCTCGCGGAGACGCCGCATGAACGAGTCGAAGACCGCGCCGTTCTCGCCCGACACCCAGGGCCACCACGCGTCGACCTCGGAGACCGGCCGCAGCCCGCTCAGGACCACCTCGTCCTCGGCCGGCGACCCGACGAGGGCCGTCACCGGCCCGAGGATGAGCACGTCCCACTGGACCACGAGGACGGAGCGCCAGTCGAGTTGCCGGCCGCGCTCCACGTACCAGGCGCGGATCACCAGGTCGCCGTTGATCCACTTCCACCACGGGTCGCCCGGGCCGTCGTAGGCGTAGAAGTCGTCGAGCAGCGGGCGGAGCCGCCCCTCGAACTCCTCCGCGCGCGCGGGGTCGCCGCCGTAGAGGCCGAAGATCCGGCAGCCGGGGTTGAAGCGCCGGATCGTCCGCAGCCGGTTCTCGCACAGGGCCGCGTCGCGGTAGAACCAGAAGAGGATGGCCGGAGTGGAGGCGACCATTCAGGCCGGGCCGGTGTGCAGGGACGGCTCGTACTCACCGGGCTGCCGGGTGGTGACATCGGCCGGCCCGGGCTCGCTGTCTCGCCGGTACCGCCTCGGCTCCCGGTACTCCTTCATGAACTGCTGGATGTACGCGTGGTTCAGCACCAGGTGGAACTCGGCCCGGGTGATCCCCTCCCGCGCCGCGGCGAGGGAGGGGTGGCGCAGGCGCCACCGCCAGAGGCGCAGCCGCGCAGTCTCGCGGGCGCGGACCAGCCCGAGCGGCGAGCGGCCCTCGAGCCCGAGCCGGGAGGTGTGCAGCCAGTGGTACCAGATGTAGGCGTAGGAGCGGCCGAGCTTCCGCGCGGCGTCCAGGTACGCCGGCCGCAGCAGCCGGTCCTCGTCGCACCAGTGCTCCACCGCCGGGCCCTCCACCCGTCCGATGCTGAAGCCGGCGCGGGCGAGCTGCCAGGCGAAGAGCGACTCCTCCGCGGTGCCGAGCGCCCCCGCGCCGAGCCGCTCGTCGAACGCCGGGACCCGGTCCAGGACGTGCCTCCCGAAGCCCATGCTCGCCCCCATCATCACGCCGGGGTTCTCGGACCGGAGGAGGTCGGTGGCGGCGAGCGCCGCGCGGTGGAACGGCTCCATCCAGGGCCGCTCCAGGTGCGGCGCCAGACGCACCGATCCCGCGACCGCGTCGGCGCGCCCCTGGAGCAGCGGGGTGGCCATGCTCACCAGCCACGCCGGGGGCAGGAGGACGTCGTCGTCGGTGAAGAGGATCACCCGGCCGCGGGCGGCCCGCAGCCCCGCGTTGCGGGCGCGGGAGAGGCCGGGCGCCGGCTCCGGGACCAGGCGCGCCGGCCCGCCGAGGAGACGACGGTCACGCACCAGCGCCGCGGTCCCGTCGCGGGAGCCGTTGTCCACGACCAGGAGCTCGGCCGTCAGCCCGGCGGGCAGGCTCTGGAGCGCGAGGGTGGAGAGGGTGCGCGCCAGGCTCCGGGCCCGGTTTCTCGTGCAGACGACGACGGAGACGTCGGGCGCTGACATACGGACACGCTACACGGCGACGAGCGACGGCGAGCTCGGATCGGTGTCTCCGTCGGACTCCCCGTGCCCTTCGCGCGACTGCAGCCGCCAGGAGCGCGCGTACAGGCCGCCCTGCGCGAGCAGCTCCGCGTGGGTCCCCTGCTCCGCCACGCGGCCCTCGTTCAGCACGTAGATCAGGTCGGCGCGCATCGCCGTGGTGAACCGGTGGGTGACGATCACCGCGGTGCGGCCCCGCATGGCCCGGCAGAAGTTGTCGATCCACTCGGCCTCCGCCCACGAATCCATGTAGCTCGTGGGCTCGTCGAGGATGACGATGGGCGCCTCGCGGTAGAAGGTGCGGGCGAGCGCGACGCGCTGGAACTGGCCCGAGCTCAGGTCGAGCCCTCCGGTGAACTGCTTGCCGATGATCGTCTCGAACCCGTCCGGGAGCCGCTGCACGACGTCCAGCGCACCACCCGCCCGCGCGGCCTTCTCGATCCGCTCCCGGGAGTGCGTCGAGAAGAGGTCCCCCATGGTGATGCTCTCCGCCACCGTCCCGGCGTAGTTCACGAAATCCTGGAAGAGCACGGTGATGCGGCGCCAGAGCTGGTCGCTCCGCATGCTGCGCAGATCGATCCCGTCCATCCGGACGCTGCCCCGCTCCGGGTCGTAGAAGCGGCAGAGGAGCTTGAGCAGGGTGCTCTTCCCGGCCCCGTTGGGGCCCACGATGGCCACGATCCTCCCGGCGGGGACGTCGAGGTCGAGCCCCTTCAACGCGAGCTGCTGGCTCCCCGGATAGCGGAACTCGACCCCGCGCACCTCCAGGCCGCGCGCCAGCCGCTGCGGTGGCTCCACGGGAGCCTCGAGGGTCTCCTGCATCCGCGGCTCCACCGCGAGGAAGTTGAAGAGATGCCGCAGGAAGAGCGCATCGCCGTACAGCTGTCCGACGCTGCTGAGCAGCGTCCGCATCAGACCCTGCCCCTGGCTGAAGGCGGTGTAGAAGAGGGCCACGTCGCCGAGGCTCGCACTGCCGTTCATCAGGCGCCAGAGCATCCACCCCATCACCCCGCCGGTGAAGACGAAGCCGAAGAGGCTCGCGGTGAGCTGCGCCGTGCTCTGGCGGCGCAGGAGGTCCAGCTGCCCCTTGCGCAGCTCCTCGCGCAGAGTCCGGTACGCCTTCTGGAAGTGGGCGTTCAGCTCGAAGATGCGCAGCTCCGCCGCGAACTGCCGGATGGTGAGGACCAGGTCGTAGTAGTCGATCCAGCGGCGCTTCTCCGTCGTCTCCTTCCACCAGGTGTGCTGCCGCCGCTGGTGCTCGACCGCGATGAGCAGGGCCGGGAAGGTGCTGAGGAGGAGGGCGAGCGGCAGCCAGAGGCTGTAGGTGACCAGCAGGCCGGCGATCGCCAGCAGCGTCACGGTGTTCTGTACGAGCGCACCGACGCCCTGCAGCACGGAGGTGGAGCGCGTCTGCGCCTGCTGCGAGGCGCGAGCCATCTCGTCGTGGTACTCCGGCGTCTCGAAGTACTCCAGGTCCACCGAGCCGGACTTCTCGTGGATCAGCATCTTCGCGTGATCCTGCACGAGCTCCGACTGCGCCAGTCGCACGTAGTTGATCGCCCCCCCGAGGATCTCGCGCAGGAGCATGATCCCGACCATGAGCGAGGCCGGCACGATCACGGGGCTGAGGTGCTCCCAGGAGAACCCGACCCCCACGATCTTCGCCACGCCGTCGACGACCAGCTTCGTCAGGTAGGCCGCGGCGGCGGGGAGGGTGCCCTGGATCAGCAACAGCGCGGCCCAGGCGATCGTCCAGTTGCGGGAGGCGTCCCAGACGAGCCGGAGGACGCGCACGAGATTCCGGGTGCGCTCGCGCACGTCCTCGAGGACGCCGGGCGTCTGCGCCGCGGGTCTTGGGTCGGCGGTCATGACGCTACCGGGGATGGGCTCGGGTGGCGGTCGGAGGCGGCGCCCGCGACGAGAGTGCGGGCATCGCGCTCCAGCGCCTCGGCCGACTCGAGGATCCGGCTCACGTCGCGCGGGCGGGTCAGGCGCCGGACGGGAACGTTGCGCGCCAGCCAGGCGCAGAGCGCCAGGTGCTGCGGCGTGGCTCCGCGCTGCTCGAGGAAGCGGAGGGCGTAGGAGTGCCGGACCAGCTCGAGGCAGGCCGCCTGGGCCGGGAGGGGCTCGATGACCACGTCCGCGTCGGCCGCGTGCGAGTCGAGGATGTAGAGCGCGGCGAGGGGGAGGACGTCGTCGACGCCGTCGCGGATGACGCGCACCCGCTTCGGCGACAGCTCCCAGATGCGGGGGAACGCCTCGGACGACTCGCCGAGGGAGGCCTCGAGCGAGTCCGGGAAGAGCTTCACCTGGGCCGTGCCCGGCAGCACCTGCACGGGACCCTCGCCGACGCCGGCCAGAGCGAGCACGTCGTCGGTGACGAAGCCGTGCGACCGGCCGTAGAGCGCCGCGCACAGCGTCGACTTCCCCTGGCCCTTCCACCCGAGGAAGGCCACCGCGTGCCCGTCGATGGCGACGGCGCTCGCGTGGAGGGTGAAGACGCCGCGCTGGTCGAGCAGCATCCCCATCCCGATCCCCTCGATGATGTGGGAGAGGAGCTCCGGGCCGGCGTCGGGGGCCGGATCGACGAGGATCTCCCGCCCGTTCCGCACCTCCATCCACCCGATGTGAGGCCAGAAGAACCGGGCGAAGCCGGGTCCGGAGGAGACCAGCGGCCCCCCTTCCCCTTCGCGCGGCGGCTCCAGGGCGAGCGAGACCCTGCGGATGGTCACGTCGTGGCCGGGCAGCGCCTGCTCCGCCTGGAGCAGGGGCAGATCGGACGAGATGCCGAGGTCGAAGAGTCGGTAGCTGTAACCGCGGGAGAGTTCACGCGGTGGTACGCTGGAGAGGTCCGCCATGTACTGCGAGAGTTCGAAGAGCGTCGTCAGCCCCGGAGCGTTCGTCCGGGGCAGGACGTGAACTGCCTTGATCGTCTCATCGGGCGCTTTGTAGGAAACTGCGCCGGAGCGCTGTGGGACCGCGCTCCGGCGCAGTTTCCGTCCTGCACGCAACGGGCGGCTAGTTGGAACGGGTGGCCGGTCCGTCGGCGACTACTGCGGGACTGCGGGTGGGGCTCAGCTGGGCGGCGGGTAGGCGCTGTTCGGCACCGTACCCGATGGCGCGTCACTGTTCGTGACGGTCCCGCCCTGCGTCAGCTCCGACACCGTCCCATACCGCGTGAGCTTCGGTGCTTCGTAGCTCATGGGGGGTTCCTCCTGACGGGGGGAGTGGTTCGGCCATGCCTAGGTGCATGGCCGTGCGGCTGCGGCGCCCCGTGTACAGAGTACGCGCGAAGTCGCTGCCAGGCAACGGGCAACTTGCGGACCATGCACCCACCGCCCCAAAACGCCCGTCTAACCGAGGGTTTCACCGGATCGCCCGCGGTTCCCTGTGGCGGGTGAGTCGCATCCGTGGCACCGGCGCAACAGGCGGGTCGCGCCACGGCCCGCTCGCCCCGGACGCCCGCGATCCCGCGCGGACACCGGGCTTTTCGGGGGCCGCTTCCCCGGTTATCATTCACGCTCGCGCCGCCCTGCCCCGGACCGCCCCTCCCCTGATCTGCCCGAGACCACATGAGCGGTATCGTAGGATTACTTCGCCCCGCGAGTCGCAAGCCGGCCCCGGAAGAGATCGACCGGATGCTCGACACGATCTCGCACCGCGCCCTCGATGGCCGGGCCGTGTGGTGCGAGGGTGCCATCGGCCTGGGACACGCGACTCGCTTCGCCACCCCGGAGGATCGCCACGAGGTCTGGCCGCTGCGGGCGAGCGAGGGCGACCTCACCCTGGTGGCGGACGCGCGCCTCGACAACCGCGAGGAGATCGCCACGGCGCTCCACCTGCCCCGGCACGGGCGGGGCTTCCACACCGACGGAGAGCTGCTCCTCGCCGCCTTCCGGAAGTGGGGCGAGGAGTGCCCGCGGCACCTGCTGGGCGATTTCGCCTTCGCCGTGTGGGACGCGCGCCGACGAGCCCTCTTCCTCGCGCGCGACCACTTCGGGGCGAAACCGCTCTATTACCACCGCACGGGGGACGGGAGCATCCTCTTCGCCTCCGAGATCAAGGCCCTCTTCGCGGTGGCGGAGATCTCCCGGACGCCGAGCGAGGTGCTCGTGGCGTACCACCTCCGGGTCCCCGTCCTGCCCGACGGCGGCGCGACCTTCTACGAGGCGGTGAAGGCGCTGCCGCCCGCGCACACGCTGCACGTGGACGAGGCGGGGCTGCGGCTGCGTCCGTACTGGAGTCTCGACGAGACCACGGAGCTCCGACTCCCCTCCGACGAGGCGTACGCGGAAGGGTTCCGGGAGCGGATCGAGGCGTCCGTGCGCGCGCGTCTGCGCAGCATCACGCCCGTCGGCGTCACCCTCAGCGGCGGGCTGGACTCGTCCACCCTCTCGAGCCTGTCGGCCAAGTTCAACCCGGGGCGCGTACACACCTACTCCGCCGTCTTCCAGAGCGCCCGTACGTCGGACGAGCGCCACTACCAGCAGAGCGTCGTCGACCGGTGGGGGCTGCCGCGCACCGAGTACGTCGCCGACGGTGAGAGCCCGCTCGCCGCCCACGACGACATCACCCGGAGTATCGACGGCTGGCAGATGGCGGGCAACCTCCGGATGAACTGGAACATGTACCGTCTCGCCTCGGAGCAGGGGGTGAGCGTGATGTTCGAGGGATTCGACGGCGACACCGTCGTCTCGCACGGGCTCGGGTTCTTCGGCGAGCTCGCGCAGCGGCGCCAGTGGCTCCGGCTCGCCGTGGAGGTCGGCGCACACGCCCGCACGACGCGCATTCCCGTCTTCCCGACGGTCTGGTCCTGGTGGGCGGGCTTCCGCTTCTATCCCTTCCTGCGCCGCTACCGGCTCCTCCGCCACTGGATGCTGCTCGAAGGAGCCGCCGGCCGCCTGCGCCCGGGGCGCCGGTCGTCCGAGGAGGGAGCGGTGCCCTGGACGAGCTATCTCCGCCCGGAGTTCGTCCAGCGGATGCGCGACCGGAGCCGGCGCCCCATGCCGCCGACCGAGCGCGCCCACCACGCCCGCATCCTCGAGGGCTCCATCCAGGCCCACGTGTGCGAGATGCTCAACGCCTGCGGTGCCGCCTTCGGCGTGGACGTCCGCTTCCCCTTCTTCGACCGACGGCTGGCGGAGTACTGCGTCTCCCTCCCCCCGGAGCAGAAGATCCGGCGGGGAACCACGCGCGTGATCCTGCGCCGCGCCATGAAGGGCGTCGTCCCGGACCTGGTACTCTCGCGCAAGGACAAGTCGAACCTCGAGCCGGGGCTCGAGCACAGCCTGCGGACGTATGCGCTGCCCCTGGTGCGGCAGACGATGGAGAGCGGCGCGCTGGAGCTGCTCTCCGAATACGTGGACGTGGCGGCGTGCCACGCGACGTTCCTCCGCTACCAGGAGGGGAACACGTCGGCCAGCGACCGGCTGCTGGTGTGGCAGCTCCTGGTGATGCTGCTCTGGCTGCAGGAGAGCGTGGCCCTGGCATGATCATCGTCCGGTTGCTCGGCGGCCTCGGCAACCAGATGTTCCAGTACGCCACCGGCCGGGCGCTGGCGCTGAGGCGCGGAACCGTCCTGAAGCTCGATCTCTCCGCGTTCGCGGCGTACCCGCTGCGCAGCTACCGGCTCGACCACTTCCGGATCGACGCCACGCTGGCCGACACGGCGGAGGTCGCGCGGGTGACCGGGAGGAACCTGCGGG
Organism: Longimicrobiaceae bacterium; assembly: GCA_035707865.1. Classification (GTDB taxonomy): domain Bacteria; phylum Gemmatimonadota; class Gemmatimonadetes; order Longimicrobiales; family Longimicrobiaceae; genus DASSTO01. The sequence continues at coordinate 15,068 of DASSTO010000035.1, forward strand.
GTCTTCGCGCCCGGATCCACGGTGCCGTCGAGCGGAGGAGGCCCTACTACCGCCGGGGCATGGTGCGTGAGCGGCGCTTCGGCTACGACCCGAAGCTCTCGGGCGTGCGGGGGGACGCTTATCTGGTGGGTTTCTGGCAGAGCGAGCGCTACTTCGACGACATCCGGGACCGGCTGGTGGCGGAGCTCACGGTATCGACGCCGCCCGAGGGGGACAACCGGCGTCTGCTGGACGCCATCGAGGCGACCGACTCCATCAGCCTGCACGTCCGTCGCGGCGATTACGTGGAGGACCCCGCGAACCTGCGGCTGCACGGGACCTGCCCGCCCGCCTACTACGAGCGGGCGCTCGCCGCCCTCCTCCCGCGGGCCGACCGCCCGCACGTATTCGTCTTCTCGGACGACATCGGCTGGGCGAAGGAGCACCTGAGGATACCCTGCCCGGCCACCTTCGTGGCGCACAACGGCGAGGAGCGCGATTACGAGGACCTGCGCCTCATGAGCCGCTGCAGGCACCACGTCATCGCGAACAGTACCTTCAGCTGGTGGGGTGCGTGGCTCTCCACTCACCCCGACAGGACGGTCGTGGCGCCCCGCGAGTGGTTCAGGGACGGCTCTCTCGACGCGCGGGACGTGGTGCCCGATTCCTGGCTCCGGGTCTGAGCCTGCGACTCCTTCTCCTTCCCGTCGAACCCCTCACACACCCGGTTCCGGGCGCACCGGCATGAAGCGATTGGCCACCCGGATCCTGAAACGCCTGCGGGCGGGCGGACGCCCCCCGGCTCCGCCTCCGCCCCTGCTTTCCATCCTGATCCTCTCGATCCCGGCTCGCGCGGAGCGCTTCCTCGTTCCGCTCCTCCGCTCGCTGGAGGAGCAGGCGGGCGCGGCCGGCGAGGTGGAGGTGCTCACGCTCATCGACAACCGGAGCCGCACGATCGGCGAGAAGCGCAACGCCCTGCTGCGGATGGCGAGGGGCCGCTTCACGGCCTTCGTGGACGACGACGACCGCGTGGCCGACGATTACGTCGCCTCGATCCTCGACGCGATCCGTCGGCAACCCGACCGCGACGTCATCTGCTTCGACGTCTGGGTCCGCGGCTACCACGAGCTGGGCTACACCCCGGCGGAGGGGATGCTCTGCAGGTACGGCATCGAGTTCGAGAATCGCGACCTTCCGGAGATGTTCACACGGAGGCCGAACCACCTCATGGTCTTCCGCTCCGCGCTCGCCCGCAGCGTCCCGTTCCCGCCCACCAGCCAGGGCGAGGACACGCGCTGGGCGGAGGCAATGGCGAAGCGTGCCCGGAAGCAGGGGCGGATCGAGAAGGTGCTGTACCACTACGACTTCGACGTAGAGACCTCCGAGACCCCGGCGTCCCGGGAGTGGAGGCGGCGGCGGGACCAGCGGGCCGGGACCACGAACCGGACGGAGGAATGAGCGTGCCACGCATCACGGCGGTCGTCGTCGCCTATCGCTCGCGCGGGACCATCGAGGCGACGCTCACGGCGCTCCGCCCCGCGTACGAGGAAGGCCTTCTCGCGTGCACCGTCGTGGACAATCACGGCGGCGACGGGACGCACGAGCTCGTGGTGGAGCGCTTCCCCTGGGTCCGCGCCATCCGCGGGGAGGTGAACCTGGGCTTCGCGCGCGGGAACAACCTGGGGCTCGCGGGCGTGGAGAGCGCGTACGTCCTCTTCCTCAACCCCGACGCGTCGATCGGCGCCGAAGCGCTGCGACGGATGGCGGACTTCATGGACGCGAACCCCCGCGTCGGGGTGGTGGGACCGGCGATTCTCAACAACGGGATGCCGGGGCAACCGGCGGGTCTCTTCCCCACCCCGCGCGCGGTGATCCGGGAGGCGGCGCTCGGGAAGCGGTCTCTGGGCTACTTCATCGACCCCGGGGCGGCCCCCTATCCGGCCGACTGGGTCTGTGGCGCCGTCATGCTGGTGCGCCGGGAGCTCCTCGACCGGCTGGGCGGCTTCGATCCGCGCTTCTTCCTCTACTTCGAGGAGACCGACCTCTGCTACCGGGCGCGGAAGCTGGGCTACGAGACGTGGACGCTCGGAGAGGCGGTGGCGGAGCACCGGCCGGGGAGCAGCGCGGAACAGGAGTCCGGCCTCCGGTACCGGGGCTGCATCGCCGAGCACTACTTCCGGAGCCGGTTCTACTACTTCCGCAAGCACTATGGTTGGACGGTCGCCTGCGGAACGGAGGCGGCGGAGCTCGTACTGCTCCTCCTCCGGGCGATCCGGCGCAAGGTGCGCGGAACCGGACGCGTGGGGGAGCTCACGGTGCGCTTCCGCGCGCCCGTCTTCCGCCAGCCCGCCGTGCCGAGGCGCTGACCGTGCGAAGGCGCGCCGTGCCCCTCCGCGTGCTGACCTACCACGCGATCGCGGACCTCGGCGACGACCCCGTCCTGGGGTCGTTCTCCGTGCCTCCGGGACTCTTCGCGCGTCAGCTGGACCGGCTGCTGCGGACGGGGCATCGCTTCATCGACGGCGACCAGCTGCGCGGCTTCCTCGCGGGTGAGTCCCGGCTCCCGCGGAAGCCGCTCCTGCTGACCTTCGACGACTGCTATCGGGATCTCCTGGATGTCGCGCTCCCGCTGCTCCGGGCGCGGGGAATTCCGGCCATCGCCTTCGCGGTGGCCGGCCAGGTGGGCGGCAGCAACGTCTGGGACCAGGCGCGGGGCGGCGAGAGGCTGGAGCTGCTGGACGCGGCGGGGCTCCGGACCCTGGCCGCGCACGGGGTGGAGATCGGCGCGCACGGCCTCACCCACCGCCCACTCGTGGACGTGCCCGCGGGCGAGCTGACCTCGGAGGTCGTCGGCTCCCTGGACGCGCTGGAGGCCCTGGGCCTGCCACGGCCGAGATGGTTCGCCTATCCCTATGGCGCGTGCAACTTCCGCGTCTTCTCCGCCGTCGTGGAGGCGGGGCTGCTCGGCGCGTTCCTCGTGCGACCCGCGGTTCTCGACCCGCACGAGGGCCACTTCCTCCTGCCGCGAATCGTCGTCTTCCGGAGCGATGGGGAATGGGGGGTGCGCTGGAAACTGGAGGCGGCGCTCCTCAGGGAGCGGCGGGCCAGAGTTCGCGCGGTGCTCCGCCGGTTGCGACGCCGGCTGGGGGAGCAGGCGCGGCGAGGGACGGGCCGTGCGGCGAGATCCGCGTCGGGGCCCTGAGCCGCTTCCATCCGGGAAGCCGGGATACGCCTCGCGGCACCCTGCGTCACGTGCGCGGTTCCCGCCCGACGACGGGGTCGCGCGCGCGTGATGCGCCGGACGTGCCGCGCCGGGTGCGAGCGCCCGGGTGGTGCGTATCCCGGTGGGCAACGGCCCCCCTCACCGAGCCCGCGCCCACCAGCGCCGCCGCGGCGATCACGACGGCCGGGTAATGCAGCACGTAGTCCACGTTCGAGTGCACCGCCACCGCCCCGAGCGCCGCGGCCGCCACGGCCGTGCCCCGGTCACCTTCGCTCCACCAGAGGCGCGCGAACCCCCAGCCGAAGAAGAGGAGCAGGAACGCGGCGCCCGGCAGACCCGCCTCCGCCCCGAAGTGGAGCACCTCGTCGTGGGGCCACGGCGTGTCGGGGTCCCTCAACGCCGTGGGGCTCGTCTCCGGAAAGCGGTCGGGGCCCACGCCGGTCAGCGGGTGGTTCGAGATCATCCGGAGCGCGTCGCTCCAGAGCATGAGCCGCCGCTCGCTCAGCGTGGCGTCGACGACGGGGCTGGGCCGTCCTCCCCGCTGGATCGGCCGGTACGAGAGGCCGAGCGACAGAGCGACCGCCAGGGTGAGTACGAACGCCGCAGCGCTCGTCGCCACGGCGACCCGCACGCCCTGCTCACTCGTCGCGAGCAGCGCCAGCGGCACGACGGCCACGAGAACGGTGGCCGTCGCGGTGGTGTTGAGGAGCGGCACCGCCGCGAACGCGACCGCCGCGCAGGCCGAGGCTATCCGCATGTCCCGCGTGCGCGCCCGTGCCACGACCATGAGCGCCGCGGCGGCGGCGAGCATGTAGAGGGACCCGGTCGCGTTCGAGTAGCCGAGCGGAGCATCGGGCCCCCGGATGAAGAGCACCCGCTGCCGGAAGTACGCGAAGAGGATCGCGGCGGCCACGACGACCATGGGCACCAGGGACGCGTGGCGCCGGGTGAGCGCGCGCGCCAGCACGTACGTCACCGCCGCGACGAGGAGCATCTCGCAGGCGGGAATGGCGTCACCGCCCGTGATCTCGGCGACGAGCAGCAGCCACCAGATCCCGACGATCAGCAGGAGCACGCCGACGCGGTTCAGGAGTACGGCGAGCCGCGGCCGACCAGAGCGACGCCTCCGGGCGTGTGGGTGCGAAGATCTACGGGCCATCGGCGACTGCAATGCGGTGAGGTGGATGCGAGACAAGATGGACGACGCCGGGAGGCCACGCCATAGGGAGCGGCCCCGAGCCGGCCGGACGCCATCGAGCCCGATGGCCTTCCGCTCGGGCCGCTGGTAGCTTTACCACCCCGCGGTGGATGCCTCGCGCTACCCCTCACACGAACCGTGGTCGATACTCGACGGAGGGGGAGGTCGTACGCCGGAGCAGCACCACGCCGGCGGCCCGGAACCACCGCGATACACTCCGAGAACAAAGCCGGGAATGCCGTCGAGACAGCCCAACGTCACCGTCGTGATCCCCTGCCACGATTCGGTCCACTTCGTGACGGAGGCGCTGGAGTCGATCTTCGCCCAGTCGTACACCGGCTTCGAGGTGGTGCTCGTCAACGATGGATCGCCCGAGACCGAGGCGCTGGAGTCGCTCCTCGTGCCGTACCGCTCCCGGATCCGGTACGTGCGGCACGAGAATCGCGGGCCCGGCGCGGCACGGAACACGGGGATTCTCCACGCGGCCGGCGAGTACGTCGCCTTCCTGGACAGCGACGACGCCTGGCTGCCCGCTTTCCTGCTGGAGCACCTCCACGCGCTCGACGCCGATCCCGGGCTGGACATGGTGTACGGGGATTCGGTCCTCTTCGGCAGGATCCCGCGGTCGGGCGGCAGCGCCGGCAAGCGGAGCGCCACCCCGCCGGACGCCAGCTTCGAGAACCTCGTCCGCAGGCGCTGCCACATTCATCCCTCCTGCGTGGTCGCCCGCAGATCGGCGCTGGTCGCGGCCGGGCTCTTCGATGAGGATCTCCCCTACTCCGAGGACCTCGACCTCTGGGCCCGGCTGACGCACCGGGGCGGGCGGATCGAATATCTGCCCCGCATCCTGACCCGGCGGCGCGTCCACGGCCGGAGCTTGACGGTCCAGGTCGACCGCCTGATCCTCGGGCAGCTGGAGATGAGCCGCAAGCTGCTCGAGACGCTGCCCGACCTCACGCCGCCGCAGCGCTCGGCGCTGGAGGACAACGTGGCGCACTGCGAGGCGCGTCTGCACCTGGTCCAGGCGACCGAGCACCTCGTCGACGGGCGCTTCCGGGAGGCGTCGCGCGCCATGGGCACGGCCAACGCGGTGCTCCACGACTGGAAGCTCCGCGGCGCGATCGCCGGGCTGCGCCTCGCCCCGCGGGTGACCCGCCGGCTCTGGCTGGCCGTTCTCGCCCGCCACCCGATCGTCGACCGGGTCCGCGCGACACGTGAGAACGGGGTGGAAGCCGCGGACGAGGCCGGCGGATGAAGCTCTCCGTGGCCGTCTGCACCTGGAACCGCGCCGAGCTGCTCTTCCAGACGCTGGAGCGGATGGCATCCTCCCTCCGCGTGCCCGACGGGGTGGAGTGGGAGCTGCTGATCGTCGACAACAACTGCACGGACGACACCGACGCGGTCATCGCGGCCTTCGTCGACCGGCTGCCGCTCCGCCGCCTCTTCCAGCCGCGGCAGGGGCTGGCGAACGCGCGGAACCTCGCCGTGCGGGAAGCGCGGGGGGACTACATCGTCTGGACGGACGACGACGTGCTGGTCGACCCCTCGTGGCTGGAGGAGTACCGCTCCGCGTTCCGGCGCTGGCCGGAAGCCTCGTTCTTCGGGGGCCCCGTCGAGCCCTCGCTCCCGGCACGGCGGCCCGCCTGGCTGGCGGAGGCGTGGCCCCTCGTGCGGACCGCGTACGCGGTGCTGGATCTCGGCCCGGAGCTCGTCGCGCTGGACCACGACCGGCTCCCCTACGGGGCGAACATGGCGTTCCGGCTGGATGCGCAGAGACGCTTTCCCTACGACCCCGGCCTGGGTCACGACGCCCACGGGAGGATCGGTGGCGAGGAGACCTCGGTCATGCGGGCCCTGCTCGCGGCCGGCGCCGCCGGGCGGTGGGTGCCGGGCGCCAGGGTGGAGCACGTCATCCCGGAGGAGCGCCTCTCGGCGGAGTACCTGCGGGCCTACTACACCGGGCGGGGCAGGCGCCTCCACCTGGAGGGCCAGGTGTCGCGGGGGCTTCCCTTCTGGGTCCTGCGGATGCTCGCCGCCGAGACGGCCTACCACTTCGGCCGACTCACCTCCTCGCCCGACCTGTGGATCCGCGGCCTTCGCGCGTCGAGCATCGCGCGGGGGTTTCTCGGGAGCCGCGACCACCCGCGCGCGGCGCCGGAGAGATGACCCCGCCCGAGATCTCGCTCGTCGTCTGCACGCGCGATCGCGCGCCGCAGCTCGAACGTACCCTGGCCTCGCTCAAGCAGATCCGGGACGACTCCCCCGCGTGGGAGCTCGTCGTCGTCGACAACGGCTCCTCGGACGACACCGCCGCCGTCCTGGAGGAATTCGCCCGCTCCTTCGGCGGCGCGCTGCACCTCGTCCGTGAGGAGCGGCCCGGGCTGGCCCGCGCGCGGAATACCGGCCTGGCCCGCGCCTCCGGCAGGATCGTCGCGTTCACGGACGACGACTGCTATCCCGCCCCCGACTGGTTGTGCCGGATCGGGGAGTGCTTCGCCGCCGAGCCGTCCCTCGGCTTCCTCGGGGGCCGCATCCTCCTCCACGACCCGGAGGATCGCCCGATGACGATCCTCGTCGCGGAAGAGCGCCAGGACTTCCCCGCCGGCTCGTTCCTGGAGCCCGGGGCCGTACAGGGCGCCAACCTGGCGTTCCGGCGCGCCGCGCTCGCCGGGATCGGCGGCTTCGACGTCCGGCTGGGGGCGGGCACGGCCTTCGCCTGCGAGGACCTGGACGCCGCCGCACGCGTGTCCGCCGCCGGGTGGGCGGGCGCGTACGACCCCCGGCCGGTCGTCTATCATCACCACGGCAGGAAGACGGATGAAGTCGTTCGCGCGCTCCTCCGCTCGTACCATCACGGCGCGGGGGCATATTACGCCCGGTGCCTCATGAACCCCAGGCTGAGGGCGCGGTACGGCCGGCGGTGGGTACGGAGCTGGTTCGCGGCGCCCCGGCGGGCGCTGCGAGAGATGAAGGGCGCGATGCACTACTGCCTGGACTCGCTGACCGGGCGCCGCTGAGACGAGCCGCGCAACGAGTCCTCTTCCCGGACACTCTCACCTGAACCGGCACCGCATGGAAGGCCCGCGGAAGGTAGTCGAAATCGGCTCTCCCAAGACGGGGACCACCTCTCTGGGCCGTGCCTTCGAACTGTTGGGGCTACGGCACAGAGGCTGGGACAAGCAACTCCACGGGGAGCTCCTGCGTGCTCTCGGCGTCGCCGGGACGATGGACGTCATGGCGATTCCCGCCGAACGCCTGGACGAGCTGATGCTGCGGAAGTGGCGCGAGGGCGCCTTCGACCGCATCCTCGAAGAGATGCGGCGCTTCGACGCTTTCGAGGACGGGCCCTGGCACTTCCCCGGGTTCTTCAAGGTGGTCGATCGAGCGTTCCCCGGCACCAGGTTCATTCTCCTCGAGCGAGACCGCGAGCAGTGGCTGCGGAGCTATCGCAACCACTTCGGCTCGACGCGACCCGCTCTCCCGGAAGATCCGGGAGACCCACGGCCCCTGGTCCTTCGCGAGCACCTGCGCCGATACGACACCGTGCGCGCGTACTTCGCCCAGCGCCCCGGGGATCTGCTCACCATGAACATCTGCGCGGGTGAGGGGTGGGAGCCGCTGTGCAGGTTCCTGGAGCTGCCCCGGCCGGGCGTTCCGTTCCCCCACCTCAACCGATCCCCGCTGAGAAGGCGGCTCTCGACGATGATTCGAGCCACCCGACGCCGCGTCCGCCCGTGGTGACCTCGCCGCGGAGGTCCGGCCGTCCCGGACGCGTACCCGGTACTCTCCCCCGCGGGCAGGAGCCGCCATGCTCATCTCTCGCCAGAAGCGCTTCCTCTTCGTCCACATCCAGAAGACGGCGGGCAGGAGCCTGAGTCACACCCTCGAGGCGTCCGTACCCGACCTGCAGAGCTTCCTCGGAACCCACGACACCGCCCTCCAGGCGAGGCAGTGGCTCGGCGCGGAAACCTACGATTCCTTCTTCACCGCGGCGTTCGTGAGGAACCCCTGGGACCGGCTCGTCTCCTGGTACACCATGATCGTGCAGAAGAGTGCGCGGAGACCGTGGTGGTGGAAGTTGTTCGGCAGGCACCGGTATCAGCTCTGGCGATACGTCGTCCGGAACAGCCGTAGCTTCGAGGAATTCGTCCTCCGATGCACGGCCGAGATCGACGACGGGGACGGCCTGAAGAGTTTCTGCCGGAACCAGGTGGACTACCTCGTCGACGAGCGGGGCCGGCCGATCGTCGACTTCGTCGGGCGGTTCGAGTACCTCGACTCCGACGCTCGCCGCCTCTTCCGCCGGCTCGGGCTCGTCGGGGTGCGGCTTCCGCACATCAACCCCTCCCACCACCATCACTACAGCGCGTACTACAGCGACGAGCTGGCCGAGGTCGTACGCCGGAGGTATGCGCGCGACATCGACGCCTTCGGCTACGAGTTCGTGCGCTGGGACGAGCCGGGGGGCGGGCGCGACCTCCCCGGCCGGCAGCCTTCTGTTGCGCGGATTCCACACCTGAGGGACGAATCCGTATCAACGATGCCCATCGAGCCGCCGGAGCAGAATATGTAATTCCTTGCCGGAAAACACGATCGACCCGAATCACCGGGCCGCTTCAGGCGAGACCAGTTCTTGCCCGGAGCGGCCCGGTAGTGATTCGGCGGTTGGAGCGGAATCGATGCTTCCCTTGATCGTCGACCGATCTCGACCGCCCATGTGAGCCAAGCGGCGTGGATCGTCGGCCGGGAACCTCCTCTCACACCCGAGCTCGGTCCCTTTCCCGACAGACCTGTGTCCGGGTCGAGCCCGGTCTCGTCGATTGCAGCCGCATCGACGACCCGAGTCGACCGAGCGCTCGCGTGGATGGGAATACCGGAGCAGTCCGGCCCGACGAGCGGGCCCGGAGCAGTGCCGACCGACCCCGAGGGTGAAGTGCATCTACACAATCTCTCCACACGGAGGCAGACAATGCGGAGGCTCTCCAATTGGTCCATGGCCACGGCGCTGGGCATCGCCGTGGCGCTCGGCGCTTGCGATACGTCGCAGACGCCGGTGGCTCCGAGCCCGGACCGGCTGAGCCCGCCCCGGGCGAGCTTCGACGCCAGCTCGACGGGCACCGGTCTGAGCGACGACCTCTACCTGATCGACAACATCTGCCCGACGAGCAACCCGGACGGCACGTGCGCGGAGTTCGGGAACGGCAGCGTCCTGTACTCGGTCTCGCTCGCCGGAGGGAGCGCCGTGCTCACCAGGGTCTTCGACCTGTCGGGCTTCTGTGCCTCCAACGATTCGAGCATCGACTGCAGCAAGGAGTTCGACCAGGCCCACCTCGGCGCCACCCCGGACGGCCAGCAGCTCTGGGTCGTCCAGCGGCGGCCGAACACCGGCGGCGGTAACCCCGCGGGCTATTACGACGTGAGCACCCACCAGTTCGTCTACAAGGGTGAGATCACCGGAATCGGTCCGGACGGTGTGGTCCTCGCGGCGTTCGCGCCCACCGGGGACCTCTTCGTCGCGAACATCTCCACCGACGCCCTGTACCGCGTGAACACGAGCACCCTCGCGGCGGAGCAGTCGTGGCAGTTCAGGGTCGGCGGCGTCTCGGGCCCCGTCCTGGACCTGGCGGGCGCCGACATCGCCTTCGACGCCAAGGGTCAGCTCTACGTCTACACGAACCGGGCGAGCTCCACGCAGGAGCGGGGTCTCTACAGCGTCACCTTCTCCGGCGGTACCGCGATCGCCACGTTCATCGCGGACTTCGGGGACTTCTTCACCGGCCTCGCCTTCCGCGCTCAGGGCAACGGCGACCTGGTGATGTCCAACGCCTTCACGGACGACGTCCGCGAGGTCGATCAGACCAACGGCAGCTCGGTGGCGTCGTTCGCCATGACGGGCGACCTGACGGACCACAAGTTCGGCGACATGACCACCGGGAAGCTCACCCTTCCCGCCCCCGGCATCGGGCTCGTCAAGCTGACGAACGGCACCGACAACAACAGCCCGACCGGCCCGCTGGTCGACGTCGGCTCGACGGTCACGTGGACCTACAACGTGACCAACACCGGGAACGTCCCGCTCTCGAACATCGTCGTGACCGACGACCAGGGCGTCACCCCGGTCTACCAGTCGGGCGACGTGAACGGCAACACCCTGCTCGACCTCACCGAGACGTGGACGTACACCGCCAGCGGCACGGCCGTCGCGGGCCAGTACGAGAACACGGGCACGGCCACGGGCTCGTGGAACGGTACGACGGTCACCGCCACGGACCCCGATCATTACTTCGGCAAGACGGCGCCCCCGCCGCCTCCGGGCACCGAGGGCTGCACGCCGGGCTACTGGAAGCAGAGCCAGCACTTCGGCGACTGGAAGGGCTACACCCCGGACGAGCAGTTCTCCGCGGTCTTCGAGAACGCCTTCCCCGGCATGACGCTGGAACAGGTGCTCTCGCAGGGCGGGGGTGGCCTGAACGCGCTCGGCCGGCACACCGTCGCCGCGCTGCTGAACGCCGCTTCGGGCATCGACTACGGCCTGACCACCACGCAGGTGATCCAGAAGTTCAACGCCGTCTTCCCGGGTGGTGACTACGAGGGCCTGAAGGACGAGTTCGCGGCGCGCAACGAGCGCGACTGCCCGCTCAACGGGGGCCACAACGACCAGTGCGATTCGAAGGACGGGTACTCCTCGCACGGCGGCTACGGCTTCAAGGGGTCCTACGGGAAGGATTCCGGCGGGTTCGGCGACTGGGGCGACAAGGGCTCCAAGTACGACGATTCGTGCGGCTCCGACGACCACCAGGGTAGCACGTGCGACTCGAAGGACGGGTCCGGCTCCAAGGATTCGGGCGGCTACGGCTGGTACGGCTCCAAGGGCTCGGTCAGCTTCAAGACCACGTTCGGGCCCCGGAGCAACTACAGCTCCGACCACGACAAGGACTCGTGCGGCTCCGATGATCACCATGGTGACAACGACCACGGCGGTCAGTGCGACTACAAGGCCGGAAACGATGCGCACGGTGGGTACGGCTTCAAGGGGTCCTACGGCTTCACGGGTTCGCCGAGCTTCAATGGCTCGTGGAGCTCGAAGGGCTCGAAGGACGACGACTCCAAGGGTTCGTGCGACTCCGAGGACTCGCACGACAACGGGAACGGCTCATACGGCCACGGCAGCGGCTACGGCTCGAATGGCCACGGCGGCTCGAAGGGCTGGTGACGAGTTCCGCCGAGACCCCGGGCACCCGGCCGGCGTACTGAACGCGGGCGCCCGGGGTGCGGTTCCCGAGATCCGACGATCGAACAGGGAGCAAAACCGCAGGGGGGAGGCCGGATGCATCCGGCCTCCCCCCTGCGTTCGTCGGTCGGTCACGCTTCAGGCGCGCATCCGCGGGTGGATCGGGACACGACAGTCGCCGCGATTCCGGATGCACCACGCCGGGCGCATCGGCCGCCCGACCCGGGCGGCGCGCGTCGGGTACCGGTGGATGCAGGTCCCGACGGAGGTCCTCGCCGGGCCCTGCCGCTCGTCCGCCAGTACCACGTGGTGCCAGGATCTCTCGCGATCACCGCGGGCCTCGAAGAACTGCTGGTAGAGGCGCTGGAGCAGCTCGGACAGCGCGACCGCGTCGCCGCTCCAGGTCACGCCGCCCACGGAGATCCTCGTCCAGCACTCGTGGTGAGCGAGGCCGCGCCCGAGGGCGTCGACCACCCGCTGAATCTCCCGACGGCCGCTCTCGTCGTCCATCTTTCGCAGGATCAGGCCGAATTCCGCGCCGCCCAGCTCGTGCACGGCGTCGCAGCGCCGCAGCACGGCCCGGATGATCTCCAGGGCCGTCCGCTGGAGATCCGGCACGACGGCCGACTCCCCGCCACCCACCCGGTCCACGCCCAACCAGACGATCGTGAACGGTACGCCACGCCTGGAGGCGGTCTCCAGCTCCCGGCCCACCGATCGCGAGAAGGTACGACGGGTCGTCGTCGAGCGCCGGGGAAGCAGGCGCTCGACCCATGGGCGGGGCCGCGGAACAACGGGGACGTTCGTCACGCTGCACGGAGAGCGGAGGGGATCGACCGAAAAACCGACCGTAGCGGGAGTATCGTCACCCCCCTCCCATCTCTTGAACGCGGTATACGGCAAGGAGAGTTTCCGCGCGTGCGCCTGAACCAGGAGGCGGCGCTGCTGCGCGGGTCCACTTCGGGAGCACACGAAAACACCGCGGAGCGCCGTAGTCGGCGCCCCGCGGCTGGTGCCGTGACCGGGGCGGATGCCAAGGCTCCGCCACCGGCCGGCGGTCGCGCTATTGCAGGAGCCGGATGAGCAGGACTACTGATGGTATGAGCACAACGACCGCGCGGATCGTGGCCATCCCGATCGAGCTCTTCCGCTCCGGGACGACGATTTGGTCCCCCGCACGCAGGCTCAGCTGATCGAGGGTGCGACCCTCCTTGAGCGCCTGCTGCAGGGCCTTTCCCGCCCAGATCGGCCGGGAATCGCGCTCGATCCGGATCTCGGAGAGCTTCGCGTCCCTCGTCGGGCCGCCCGCGAGCATGAGCACGTCCGAGACGAGCGCGGTGGTGGGGACCACGTAGAAGCCGGCCTTGCCCACCGCGCCCGAGACCACCACGCGGACCGAGGACTGCGCGTGCACCTCCGGGTCGGTGAAGTAGCGGCTCAGCTGCGTGTGGAGGTAGGACTCCAGCTCGGAGCGCAGGACCCCTTTCAGCGGGATCTCCCCGATCGCCGGCAGGTTCAGCACCGGCCCGATCCGCACGGTGAAGGTATCCGTCAGCGTCGGCTCTCCCGCCACCGACAGGGCGATCCGGTCACCCACCTGGAAGTCGCCGTCCCGCAGCCGACCGCGGATCATCGCCGCATCCTGCTGGATCCGCTGGCGAGCCTCCGCGCTGGACGCCGTGGCCGCCGCGCTGCTGTCCGCCCGAAGCGCGCTCTCCAGATCGGCGCGTGACGCCTGGATCCCTCCGTTCACCTCCGCGCCCCGCGCCGGAGCGCTCGCCATCTGAGCGCTCGCGGCCGCGGCCGACGCCGCCATCAGCACCAGCAATGTGAACGGGCGCAGGATCGACCCGGTCGGTCCGGTCATCGAGACCATCCTCGTTCCCCATGGTTGCGGTCCGGTACTTCGAGATGCTGGAGAAGGTCCCGGGCGGGAAGCGCATCGGCGGCCGGCCGAGCTCCGGAATCGCCGACGCGCGGGTACAGGCGCGCTGAGCAGTTCGTGTGCCCCCTCGGGAGACGAGCCGCGCGCGGGGCGAGGAACCGCCGCAACCGACCGGGCCCGCACGGCCTGCCCCGGCTCCCGCCCCGCGTCCGGGCCGACGCGGACTCCCGCAGAGGCAGGATTCCCTGTGGGTGCGATACTACAGCTGTTGCGGCACACCCACAAGAATCGGCCGCGCCGCCCTTCACGGCCGCTCCGGACCGCGCGGGGAGAGCGACTGTGCGCCCCGAATCAGCCCCGCCAGCGCCCGCCACCCGCGTCCACGCGACTGGCCTGCACGTTAGGCGCCTGGTGGGCCTCCCCCCGCGTCGTATCGTCTCAACAGCGGGCGGGATCGGGCGACCGCCCGCCGTCATCGTAAGAGAAGTCCCGGTAATTACTTGCATTTCCAGCGCGTGCGTTCGCGGACGCGGTGCGCTACTTGCGAGTTCTTCGCTCTCGCTCCCGTCCCCGATCGTGCCGTCCTCCGGTCTGATCGGGGTCGTTCTTTCTCCTCTCACACTTTCACCACCTCACAGGAGGCGCCGGATTCGTTCGGTCGGTAAGACGTTCGGGATCGGGAGCAACGCGTTCACGATGGTGCCGTCACGTTCGTGTCTCCTTCGAGGAGGTGAGCCCATGAGAAGTATACGCGCCCGGAGCACGTCGCTCGTGCTCGCCCTGCTGTCGGCGGTGGCTTCTTCGGTTTCGGCCCAGGCGGTGATCACCAACGGAACGATCAGTCTCGGCGTGAACACGACCGGCGACCTGAACTACAACAGCGTCGGCGTGAAGTTCGTGCCCACCGGCGGCGACGGCACCATCGCCGGGTGCCCGTGCGAGGGGTGGGGGGCGGGGGTGTCGGGCGGTACCTTCGACGGCGTGACGGGCTTCGCGGACCAGTCCACCGGCGTGGGTGGGCTGTTCGACGTCACCTTCAGCAGCACCGCGAGCACCGCCACGTCCACGGCGACGCTCCGCCAGGGTGGCACCGACGTATTGCAGGTGACGCAGTTCTACCACCCCAGCACGGTGGCCAACCTCTACCAGGTGGACGTCACCCTGAAGAACCTCACGGGCGGCGTGCTCGGGACGGGCACCGACGGCATTCGCTACCGGCGCCTCATGGACTGGGACATCCCGCCGACGGTGTTCAACGAGTTCGTGACGATCCAGGGCTGGCCGGCCACCAACCTGCTGGCCACGACGGACGACGGCTTCAGGTCCGCCGATCCCTTCAGCAGCCGCGGCGGCATCAGCTGCCCGGCGAACGCGAACTTCACCGACTGCGGTCCGGACGACCACGGCGCGCTCTTCGATTTCGGCTTCAACGCGCTGGATGCGGGCGCGAGCCGCTCGCTGACCATCTTCTACGGCGCGACGACCAACAAGACCAGTGCGCTCGCCGCGCTCGGGGCGGTCGGCGCCGAGGTGTACTCGCTCGGCACCTGCAACCCGGCGGGCAGCCGGACCTGCACCTCGTCGGGTGAGCCGAACACCTTCATCTTCGGCTTCCAGGGAGTCGGCGGCACGCCGGTGGAGCCCACGACCACTCCCGAGCCGGGGACGCTCCTCCTGCTCGGTTCGGGCGTGATGGGCCTCGTCGGGGTGGCGCGCCGGCGCTATCTCGCCTGAGCCGCGACGGCAGCCGGTTCAGCTGGCCAGCTTCAACGGGGGTGCGGCTCGGCCGCACCCCTTCCCTCTCCCTCCCTCGAGAACGATGCACGGACTCTCAGCGTCACGACACGGTCTCGACGCCCGCCGCCCGGCGGCACCGCAGCGCTGCCGCTCCGCCCTCGCGGCCGCGGCAGCGCTGCTCCTCGCCGGGGCCGTCGCATGCGGGGATGGCGGGGTGGACGGTGCACCCTACGTCGCGCCGCGACCGGGCACGGTCTACCATTACCGCGGGCTGGACAACACCGTCACGGCGGTGAACGGCTGGCGGACGACATACCGCGACCAGGCCGGCCGCGAGGGGTTGCGGATCGGCCTCTTTCTCGTCGACGACCCGCGGAATCCGGCGCAGGTGGACTCCGCCGCGCTCGCGTCCCTGTGGCCGCTACGCGTGGGTAACGAGGCCGCGGTCAAGGTTCAGCGCGGGCCCGAGATCTACCGCTGGGAGTTCCGCGTCACCGGCATCGACCACGTCGAGGTCGGCGCCGGTGCGTTCGACGCCTACGTCGTGCAGGCCGTGCAGACCCCCGTCCTCGTACGCTCGCCGCGGGCGGCGATCACCGCCATGTACACCTGGTGGTACGCACCCCGGATCGCGGCGGTGGTGAAGGTGCGGACCAGCTACCTGGGCGGTCCCGCCGCCGGGCGGGTGATCGAGAGCGAGCTCCTGAGCATCGACACCCATGCCGCCACGGGCGGCGAGGCAGCCGCTCCCGCGACCGACGCCGCTTCGACCGGCCACTGAGCCACTGCCCCGCCGGCCGCGTTCCCCCCGCCACACGCCTGCTGCTATCCCGGGGCCTCGGTTCCCGGTACGAACCGGGCGAGCGCCATTCCGGCGAGGATCCCGACGAGCGCCGCGGCCACCTGCTCGGGCGGCGTGGGTTCGCAGGGCAGCAGGCGCGGCAGACCGACGAGCGCGACCACGGTCAGCGCGGCGAACGGCAGGGCGTCGGCGCGCCTGCGCGTCCAGAAGCCCGCGGGCACGAAGAGCGCCGCCATCCAGAAGAGCTGGAGGAGCAGCTTCTCCGCCGGCGGGAGCGATCCCGGGTAGAAGAGAACCGACCAGGTGTCGCCGAGGGTGAACCCGAGCGAGCAGTCGGTCGCGCGGTTCAGGGAGAGGCAGTATCCCCGCCCCGTCCGCCGGGCCCGTGCATCGATGCGGTTGCCCGCGCGGAGCTCCGCGGCCGGTACGGCGAGGCGGAGATCGGGCGTGCCGAGGCGGAGGGCGGAGGCACGCGTCCGGAAGCGGAAGACCAGCTCCCGCCGGTCCAGGCCCAGGAGGAGCACGTCGACCTCGCGGGAATCCTGGAGCGTGAAGAGGGGAGAGAGGCCGGGGGGTGCCGGTCCCGCGACGGCCGTCACGTGGACGGGGGCGCCGTCGCGGAACCGCTCCCTCAGCAGCCCCGGATCGCGCACCGGGCCGGGCACGGGGGCCAGGTGCCCGACGCCCGCGCGCAGGACCTTCCCGGTGTAGGGATAGAGGTCCGGGCGAACCGGGCTCCAGCTCGCCACCAGGGGCCCCGCGGGCAACGCGGGCACGATGAGCACGCTGCCGCCCGCCAGTACCCCGAGCGCCACCGCGGTCGCGAGCAGGGGCGCGACCCAGCGCCGCCGCCCCGGCGCGCGCCACAGCGGCCAGCTCGCGACGACGAGCACGCCCAGCCCCGTGCCGAGGGTGTTGGAGAGCAGGTCGCCGAGGCTGGGATCGCGGCCGGGAACGTGGTACTGCGTCAGCTCGACGCCGGCCGAGAGCAGCGCCCCGAAGAGGAGGCTCCAGCCCACCCGCCGGGTGCGCAGGAAGAGCGCAGCTCCGAGCGGGGTGAAGAGGAGCACGTTGGCGATCACGTCCGCCAGCCCCTTCGCCCCGCAGACCCAGCACCCCTCGAGCGGCGGCCCGGGCATGGGCCGGGTGGGGGTGAGGGTGGCCACCAGGATGACCAGCGTGCTCGCGGCGAGCGCAAGCGTGGGGGCGCGGGGGGGGCGCGGGGTCATCGGATGTGCGGACGGGTGCCGAGAAATGGGTGCCGGCGCGAACCCGATCGGCCCGGCTATCGATCCATGTGTTTGCAGGCGGACGCTTCGATGTGTCAGGACATCCAGGGAGCGTGCCGTGCTGAGTGGCCGGTGCGGATTCCTCCGGGTTCGCAGGTCACGTGCGCTATTGAGGGCGCTCCGCAAGCGGAGCCACAATGGTCTGCCTTACCCCGCACAACTCCAGGTCATGTCTACGATAATTGGGCGGCTGAGCTCGAATGTAGAAAGACTCTACTGGCTGAACAGCCGCATCCGGCTCCGGAACGCCGAAGGGCTGGCTGACTTCGACTGTATCCTCCCCGCGCCGCGGCTCCGCCCTGGCATTAGCGCCATGCTCCGCGTCAAGAACGAAGAGACGAAGATTGAAGGCTGCCTCGCCTCGATCCTCGGCGTCTTCTCGGAGATCGTCCTCGTCGACAATGGCAGCACAGACCGCACGATCGACGTCGTGCGGCGCTTCAAGGCGGCGAACGACGACTCCGATGCGATCAAGATCTTCTCGTATCCGTTCGCCATCATGCGGTGCGGCGAGGAACACCTCGCGACGCCCGCCGACTCGGTCCACAGCGCCGTATACTACTACAACTGGTGCCTGTCCCGGTGTACGAGAAGCTACGTCTGCAAGTGGGACGCCGACATGATCCTGCACCGAGATTACCGGGCCGCGTGGCGAAGTGTCGTCCTGTCGGTCCCGTTCGACGCACCCCGTCTGAAGTGGAGCGCCGTCCAGACCATCTACCGGGATGCGGCCGGTGACTATCAGCTCGCCGTAGGCGAGGTCAACGGAGAATTCCGCATCTTCCCGAACTGTGCGGGTGTGTGGTTCGTCAAGGAGGAGGGGAAGCCCTGGGAGATCCTCCAGTCGAAGTTCGATCTCTGGCGGGACCGCCAGCCGCTCCTGGGAGCCTACGAGATCAGGGACATTCGCGAGGATGAATTCTCTCACTGGACCCACCCCGGAGTCTTCGGCGACTCGAGCCCCCGGAAAGCTCGAGAGTTCGAGAACTTCAACCTCGTCCGGGAGGGGCGCATCACGGGCGACAGGTTCGTGAACATCGGCCCGGACCCGATGACCGCAGAATTTCCCGAGGCACTGGTCGTCGCGACGCGGGCAGGCGGAGGGCCCACCGGGGGCGGCGGCGGAGGCTCCGACGGTGCCCGCAGCCGCGTGAGACAGGCCGCCGATGCGCTGGCCTCCAGGGTGATCCCCCAGGTCGAGCCGACGCAGTTACGCCATCGGTTGGCCTTGCTCCACCGCCCGTCACGGCGGAGAGTATGGCTGTTGCGCGAGATCGCCGCCAGCCCGGCGAGCGAGTACTCGCTCAGGGAGATGTTCCGCCTGCATTGCATCTTCATCCACATTCCCAAGACGGCGGGCATATCGCTCTGCGCCGCCCTGTTCGGGTCTCGCGGAGGAGGACACTTCGACGTCGAGACCGCCAGGATTCTTTTCGGCGCCAGACGGTTCCGATCCAGTTTCAAGTTCTGCTTCGTCCGCAACCCCTGGGATCGGCTCGCCTCGGCGTTCTTCTATCTCAGCAACGGCGGAATGAACCGGACACTCACCCCGTGGATCCGCAAGAACATCCTGAAGTACGAGAGCTTCTCGGACTTCATCCGGTCGGGGCTCCGCACGTCCGAAGTCCTCTCGGACCAGCATTTTCGTCCTCAGTCGCAGTTCATCTGCGACCCGGATGGGCGGCCGAGGGTGAACTTCATCGGGAGGTTCGAGACCATCGAATCCGACTACACCACGATCGCTTCCCGGCTGGGCGTCGACCGCTCACTGCCGCAGACAAACTGCTCGGGGAAACGCGACTTCCGCGCGCTTTATGACGACGATACGCGCGCGATCGTCGAGGAGGTTTATCGCCGTGACATCGAGCTCTTCGGCTATGAATTCTCCCCCACGGGCTCGTAGCCGAAGCGGGCCTGCCGCGCAGACCGATCGCCCGGCTGCCGGGCGGGTGAGAGCGAGAGCGGTTGATCCCGAGGCGGCCTTGCGCCTCAGTGGAATGGTGCTTGAGCTTGGGCAGTGAGAAGCACGACCGACATCGGAGGGTAGCGGCCCAGGTGCCGGAGACTGTATCCGAATCGCTGCAACTTCCGCTCGTATCGCCACCCTGCATGCGCCGCACTGAGCCGACCCAGCCACCGTTTGCGGTCCCGCTGCCAGAGGGCGAAATATGCCTGGTTCACGCCGCGGTTCACCGGTGTCGTGGCGGGGACCGGATCGATGCCGATGAAGTCGTAGATGCGGTCGAGGCAAGGCTGCGGGTGCGCCACGAATTCCTCGTAGGAGAGGACCAGGACCCGCCTCAGGTGTTCCCGATCACCGGTGAAGACCGAGTGCGCCCTCAGCCAGTGCCGGAGCAGCTCGCCGATGCGTGTACCACTCCACTTCTGCGTCGCGTACGCCACCGCGAGCGGGTGCCGGAGGACGACGATGAAGCGACTCTCCGGGAAAAGGGCCTGGAGGAATCTCGTCTTCAGCAGGTTGGGCGGCGACTTCTCGAGAAAGTAGGGGCGATCCGGATCGGTGTACGGTTTCCAGCTTTCCCACAGCCGTCGCGCGTTCTCTTGTGTAGCGAGCGGGCTGCTCTCCGTCACGTGCATCTCCACCGCGAACGCGAACCTGCCGACTCCTCCATATTCCAACGCCGGAGGGAATACCGACTGAAGGTGCTGACCTTCGTCCTCCGAGACCCCGGTACCGCGCAACGTACCGATGAGCGGGTGCTCCCCCAGGCAGCGGGTGAGCAGCGTCGTCCCGCTCCGGTGGAGACCGGCCAGGAAGATGGGTTGGGGCATGTACGTCACGGCGACAGTTTCCGCGGCGTCGGGAAGACGCTCCAACGACAGGAGCACTCCGCTGAGCTGTATGCGACGACCTCTACGCGGCAGAGCGGGGCAGGCCGACGCAACTGTGCGGGGTTCGGTAGGGAGCTCTCTTGGCTCGGGTACACAGGTTTCAGAACCAGTCCCGTATCGGCCAAGAATAGCCGTATTCCGCCATGATAGGCCGGATCTTCCGCCAGATGTGGAGCTTCTGTCGGAAAGACAGATCGCTCCTCCATGACCCCGCGCGTGCCGCACGGACGAATCCGACTGGCTCGGACACTAGATTTCCCCGCCGCTCTGCGACCGCTCCCCTCACGGGAATCGGTGTTCCGCCCCCCTTTCGCAACGCCTCGGCCTCGTTCGCGTCTATCGCGCAGCGGATGGCGTCGTTACTCCATTCCAGGCCCATGAACTCCGCGAGTTCGCCCAGCCGCTCGACCGGCGATGTAAGGAGATCTTCGTAGCGCACTTCGATATACTCTGAGGCAGACAACTCCCCCGCCGCCGCCCTTGCACTGCAGGCATGCTCCACCCACTTCCGCGCCGCGGGTCCGATGGTCGTTGGCGCCCATGCCCGCCCCCATCCCTGCCCTGCCGCGAGTAAGGAGGCGGCGACATCGCGGGGGTCGCGAATGACGTGAATGAAACGGGCCTCCCGAAGCATGCTCTTGATCTCCGGGATGAAACGCGCGTGCGCAGGCGTCTTTTCCAGGAACACGGCACCGGGGCCGGTGTCGCGAGTCACCCCCTCTAGGATACGGTAAAGGAATTCCCTGACGAGGTCGAAGTACTCCTCCTCCGTGAAGTAGCAGGGGAGTCCCACTCCGGAGCGCCCCACTCCTGCATCCGCCTTCGCCAGTTCCGTCCGCCAAGAACGCAGGAGCGGATAGATGTACGCGTTGAACAGATGGGTTTCCTGACCGGTCCGTATCTGGGGATGGCTGGCCAGGAGTCGCTGAAGCCATGTCGTTCCGCTCCGGGGAGCGCCAACAAGGAAGACCAGATTTCGCCCGGTGCACTCCCGAGTGTCCCCCATGTTCAACTCCCGTCGATTCGGTGTGGGCCCACGGTATTTCGGAGTCCGGTTCGATCATGTCGCTACGGAGGGCAGCAATAACCGCTATACCCTCAGACCCGTAAGAGTGCGTAGGTAGTACCCGCGGTCCTAGACTACTTCGAGCGGGGATTCGGAACGGTGGGAACCCTGCCGACCGTCGGGCGGCCGTGCCGTAACGCGCTCGCCAACTTGCCCACGCCGACCCTGGGATCGGCCGGGACATCATAGCCGAGCGCGCGCGACAGGTGCGTCACCGACGACTTCCGCAGGGCGAGAATCTCACGAACTCCGAGGACGGGCTGGCGGGACTCTGGCCCCCTCAGCCTCACGTTGAGCACCTCAGCATCAATCGCGCCAGGCGGCACATCGATCGCTTCTTCGAGTCGGGCGACGGTTTCCGCGGGCTTCTGCAGCAGATCTTCGTAGCGGACCAGTGGGTATCGGTCGCGCGCCTCGAGGAAGGTCGTCACGTTGTGGCACCAGAGCCGCATCACGCCCTCGGCGCCACCGCCATCCGTCCTGTACCAGGAGCGCGAGCACATCGACGCGAGAACATCGATCGGGTTACGCACCAGCAGGATCACGCGTGCCTTGGGAAAGATGCTGGTGAGGAAGTCAGCCACGGCGGCATCGTGCTGCACCTCCTTGAACCCCCATCTCCGACGACCGGCCTCGTGGGTCGCCGGCACGTAGAGATCGAGGAACCACCGGCGTGTCAGTTGACCGATCCCCTCGAGCGGGGGCCCCATGTTGGCGATCCAGGTGGACGAGCCGGAGTCGTGAAACCGCTGCCGTTCCCTGGCTGCGACCGTCTCCCGGGCCCGCAGGCGTCTATGCGCCTCCTGCAACAGCGCCGAAATACCCTGGTTCTCACCCCAGACGAGCAATCCGTCGACGGTGCAAAGCAGCCGCTGCAGAAGCGTGCTCCCGCATCGCCAGGAGCAGCCGAGAATGAACACGGGTGACACGGCGGCATCGTTTGAGCCGAGATGATCAGCCCGCAGCCCCGACGCGGGCACGCTCACGTCTCCCCCGAGCGCCCTAAGTACACGCGCTCGAAGGCATCCCCCGGAATATTTCCGGAACGAACCATGTTAAAGTTGCGCCATTCCCGCTTCTTCCGCTCAGTGAACAACTCCGCATTCGTCCAGTGGCTGAACTCGTCGATTTCCGTGTCTTTGATCTCGTAGATCAGCACCTCCGACAGCGCACTCCTGACGACGGGAATGTCATGCACGCGCAATGTTTCCCATCTCTGGGCCTTTCGGTGTCGAATGGCCGCCACGTTCGTAAAGATCATCGGCTCGCAGTTGACCTCGCCACGCGCGGCAAAAAACACGTTCCGTCCACTGTGATAGATGGTCTGGATGGGTACGGACACCACCACCGGTTGGAACCAGGGAAGCAGCCGTAGACGAGATCGCAATTGCTCAGCGGCACCATCCTTCAGGAGCATGTCCGCGTCCCACTTGAACACCAGTCTACGGCTGCACCGAGACCGACACCAGTTGTAATAGTAGGCGAGGCTATGGACCGAGAATTCCGGCGTGTCCGCGTTCTCCTGTCCGCATCGCGCGATGGTAAAGGGATAGGAATGGATGTCGATCTTCTCGGTGGCCTGCTCATGAGCGAAGCGGCGCACGAGATCGAGGGTCGCATCAGTGCTACCGTTGTCGACGACCACTATCTGGTCGAAAACGCCGATGATAGACGCCAAACAGTCAACGATGCGCCGCTCTTCATTCTTGACCCTCAACATCGCGCTCACCCCTGCCTTCCATCGCCCGCCCGGAAGCGTGAAGTCGAATGCTCTGTGGCCTTCCTCATTCCGGAATCGCACCGGCATGATGGAGTGGCGAAGGACGCGACCAGCGCCCGTCATTCGGGGCAATACTCGATGCATGGGGATACCATCCATAACTGGTGGAGAACCGGCGGAAGGTGAATGTCCAGGACATTCATCCGCTCTCGATGTTATTCCAGCATCGGCTCACCTCCGACCCCCGGGCCCCCCTGCCTCACGTCCCACCCAGTCCCTCGCGCTCCACGAGTAGCCGACCTCCCGCATCGCCTTCCGCAGCACCCGCCATGCGGCGAGCTTGTCCCGCAGGCCGAGCTGCTCTCTCCAGCCGCCCTGCCGCGCCTTGCGGACGAACTCGGGCGGGTCCATGGCCGTGCCCGTGCCCTGACGGCCGAACTCGCCGCGGACGGGAATCGGGGTCCCGCCCCCCTGCCTCAGCGCGGACGGCCGGTTGGCCTCGACCGCTTCCGCGACGGCCGCCGGGTCCCATGCGAGGCCGAGGAAGCGCGCGGCGTGGGCGAGCGTGGCTTCGGGATCGCTCAGGAGCTGCTCGTAACGGATCTCCAGGTACTCGTCCGGACCGAGAGCCCTGCCCGCCTCGCAGGCGGCCCGGACGCTGGTGACCCACATCATCGCCGCGGCCGCCGGCGTCTTGGGTGCCCAGGCCTTCCCCCACCCGTCCGACGCGGCGAGAAGCGACGCCACCACGTCCCGCGGGTCGCGGATCAGGTGAATGATCCTGCTGCGCGGGAGCAGTCTCTTGATCTCCGGAACATACCGGGCGTGGTCCGGACTCTTCTCGACGAAGAGCTCTCCTGCTTGCAGACCTTCGGTGATGACGTCCAGCAACCGAAAGAGGTGGTCCTTCACGAGGGCGAAATACTGCTCCTCCGTGAAGTAGCATGGCAGGCCGATCCCCCCCCGCCCGGTCGCCGTCTCCGCCGAGGCCTCGGAACCGATCTCCCGCTGCCATCTCTGGAGGAGACGCCCGATGTAACCACAGAACAGGTTGCTCTCCTGGCCCGTCCGGACGCGCGGGTGACTCGCGAGCAGGCGCTGGAGCCAGGTGGTCCCGCTGCGGGGGGCTCCGACGATGAAGACGAGGTTCTCGCCCGTGTATGCCCGGTTCACGCCCATTCCTGTTCGAGCTGAAGGATCTCCCGGACCGTTGCTGCAGCGCATGCTGAGCCCTCTCCACGCAGATTCAGCGTCATCTGTAGCGTCCGAGCAGGCCGAAGATGTAACCCAGCTTGTCCGCCTCGTCACAGCGCCGGGCAAATGCTTCGGGGTCATCGCGTTGCAGGCTGGAAGCGATATACCGCCACGGGCGCAGCCGGAGAGCCAGCATGAGCGATGCACGCACCCGGTAGTTCGCCGAAAGCGTCTCCAGGTGTCGGACCATTACGCCCCTGGAGATTCCTTGCCAGAACAGTCGGCGAGCAAACCATTTTCTGGAGAGCCGGTCTGCAGGAACATGATGGCCCACCCGGGCTGCCGGATAGTACAGGCAATGGTAACCCGATCTGATCAGCCTGCGCCGGAGGAGGCTCTCCTCGTTGGAGAGGAGGTTCCCCCCTTTGCGCCCGAGATTGGTACTGAATCCGCCGATGCTCGCCAGTACGGACCGGCGAAACGCCATGTTGGCCCCCACGAAGTGTTGGTTCTCCGGCAGGACCACCGGGGATGGTCCTCGGTCCAGAACGGAGAGACACGGGAGTAGCGCATCTGCCAGCCACTCCGGGCGGTCCGCTTCCCATATCGGATCCACCCGCCCACCCACGCACACCACGGACTCGTCTGCACCAGCGAGCGCACGCACAATCATCTCCAGCCAGTCGGGCTCGGCGACGGCATCATCGTCCAGAAAGGCGACGTACTCACTCCGGGCGGTTTCGAAACCCGTGTTCCGAGCCCGGGACAGGCCCAGAACCGGCTCGTACACGTATCGTAGGTTCTCGATGTGCGAGTACTCTCGTTGGACCAGTTCTCCCGTCCCGTCGGAAGACGCATTATCGACCGCGATGATCTCGTAGTCCTCGACGGGAAGCGTCTGCGCGGCCAGGCTGGCCAGCGACTTCCGTAAGTACTCCTTCCTGTTGTGTGTACAGACGATCGCGGAGATCTTCATTGCGAGCGCCCCGCTATGCGTGGTATCGACGAGCGTGCATACGGACCCGTGGATGAGAGCGGCGTTGCGCGGGATGACGGACGCCGGCATCGGCGCCGATCCGAACGGACGCTTCGAGCGCCATGAGGCTACTGCCCCCGGGCTCCGCGGAAGATTACCGTATCAGAACGCAGACGAACAGGTCATGATGGAGGCGCCGGACCGATGGCCGCCTTGGAGGGCCGCCGCAATCTCGTGCCCGACTGCGCGCGGACTCGGATCATCGTTCAGCATGAGGATATTTACAGCCCTGGATCTCCACGATGCACGAGATCGCGGTATCCGATCCTGCCCGTCCCCATCGCGACCGGGAGAGCCTCATCCTCATCCAAGTCCATGCAAACGAGCGTGTCACTCTCCAGTCGGTAGCGCAGTCCGCTCTCGGGGCAGATCATCACCCCGTCCGAGTCCGGATCCCGCAGCCGGTGCCCGTGCCGGCTCATCCATCCCCGCGGCCGGGCCGGATTGCCCATCACCAGCGCATAATCCGGGACGTCCT